>JAJRTB010000075.1 GCA_024278495.1 Deltaproteobacteria bacterium | reverse complement strand
GACCTCGATTTTATTGCATATTGTTGACAGCTCCGGCGAGGGCGATCTGCCTCTGGACGATTTCCGGGTCCTCCAGGGCGAGCTGGAGGCCTATAACGAGGAGCTTCTGCGTCGCCGCTATGTTATTGTTCTGCCTAAAAGTGACCTGACAGGGGCGGAGCGGTTGCGGGAACTGCGGGAGCTGTTCGCGGCAATCGGCCAGGATACCATCGCAATCTCCGCCGAGACCGGCGAGGGCATCAGTGACCTGGTTGAACGTTTGGAGGGTCTGCTTGATGAAGCTGAAGGAGAGAGGCAATGACCTTTCAGGTCAACAGGGATGACGGGCTCTACTACCGGCAAAGCCTTTTTGACCAGGCCGAACGGGTGGTGGTCAAGGCCGGCAGCGCTGTCCTGACAGATGATGAGGGGCTCAGGGCCGGGGCAATCGACAACCTGGCCCGGGAACTCTCGTTTCTGCGGACCACTGGTCGGGAGGTGATCCTGGTCAGCTCGGGCGCCGTGGCCGCCGGCCGCCGGCACCTGGGCGGGGATGTGCGGGTAAACGGCGACCTCAAGGTGAAGCAGGCTCTGGCCGCCATTGGCCAGGGCCGCCTGATGCAGGCCTATGAGCAGGCGTTCGGCCGCTACGATCAGAAGGTGGCCCAGATCCTGCTGACCCATGCCGATCTCTCCAGGCGAGACCGCTACCTCAATGTGCGCAATACCATCCTGGCCCTGTTTGATTTCGGCGTTATCCCGATCATCAACGAGAACGATACCGTTTCGGTGGAGGAGTTGCGCTTCGGTGATAACGATACCCTGGGCGCCCTGATCACCAACATGATCGGCGCGGACATGTTTATCATCCTCACCGATGTGGACGGCCTCTACACCGCCAATCCGCACCGGGACCCGGAGGCGCGGCCGGTCTATACCGTGGCCCGGATTGACGACGAGGTCGAGGCCATGGCCGGCAATACCCGCAGCGCGCTTGGCAGCGGCGGCATGCGTTCGAAAATCCGGGCCGCCAGGATGGTGGCAATGTCCGGCGGCAGCTCCTTTATCGGGCCCGGCAACAGAAAGGATATCCTGCAGGATTTGTTCAGCGGCGATATGATCGGCACCTTTTTCCTGCCTGCCGGTGACAGGCTCAGGCGACGAAAACACTGGATTGCCTATGTCCTGCGGCCCCGGGGCTACCTGGTCCTGGATGACGGGGCCTGCCGTGCCCTGGTCGAGCGGGGCAAGAGTCTGCTGCCCTCCGGTATTGTCGAGGTACACGGTCGTTTCGGGGTGGGCGATCCGGTCCACTGCCGTGATCGGAGCGGCCGGGTCATAGCTGCCGGCCTGGCCAATTACTGCGCCGCCGACATTGACGGGATCAAGGGGCGCAACAGTACCGAGATCAAGGATATTCTCGGCTTTCACGACAGTGACGAGGTGATTCATCGGGACAACCTTGTCCTGCTGGACGACGCTGATGCGCCGTCCCCTGAGCACGGGAAGAAGGGGCCTGGCAACAGGTCTGCCGGCACGGATACGCAATAAAACGAACAAGAGGACATGAGGATGGAGAGTACGCAGATCGAGTCAACAGTGGTTGAGATGGCCCGGGCGGCCCGGGTCGCGTCACGGGCATTGGCATCGGTTCCGGCCGCGGTCAAGGACCGGGTCTTGTTGAAGACGGCTGATGCCCTGCTGGCGCAAAAGGACGCCATAGCCGTCGAGAACGCGAAGGATCTGGACGCGGGGCGGGACAAGGGTTTGTCCGCGGCCATGCTGGACCGCCTTGAGCTGAGCGATAAGGTTATCAGCTCCATGGTTCAGGGACTGCGCGAGGTGGCTGCCCTGGCTGATCCGGTGGGTGAGGTCGAGTCCATGAAGCGACGGCCCAGTGGGATTCTTGTCGGCCGCATGCGGGTGCCGCTGGGTGTGGTCGGCATGATTTACGAGTCCAGGCCCAATGTTACCATTGACGCGGCCGCGCTCTGTCTCAAGGCCGGTAACGCAGTTATTCTGCGCGGCGGTTCCGAAGCGATCCATTCGAACCTTGCCCTGGCCCGTGTCCTCCGCGAGGTGCTGGAATCCGAGGGGCTTGATCCTGCCGTGGTCCAGGTGATCCCGGTGACTGACCGGGCCGCGATCAATGTCCTGCTGGACCAGGAGGAATATATTGATCTCATTATCCCCCGGGGCGGGGAAGGGTTGATCCGCTTTGTCGCTGAAAACTCGAGGATTCCGGTTCTCAAACATTACAAGGGAGTCTGTCACGCCTATATTGACGCGGACGCTGATGTTGAAACGGGAATTGATATTGTCATGAATGGCAAGACCCAGCGGCCCGGAGTCTGCAACGCCCTGGAGGGGCTTCTGGTCCACGCCGACATTGCCGAAGACTTCCTGCCCGGGGCCGCGGCCGCCCTTGAGCGGGCCGGGGTGGAGCTGCGCGGCTGTGTCCGCAGCCGCGGGATTGTTCCGTCCATGACCCCGGCCGCGGATGGGGACTGGGGCACGGAGTTCCTGGACCTTGTTCTGGCGGTCCGGGTTGTCGCTTCCATGGACGAGGCTATCGGGTACATCGAGCGTTACGGTTCACGGCATACCGAAGTGATAGTGACCCGTTCCTACGAGAACGGCCAGAGGTTTCTCCGGGAAGTTGACGCCTCGGCCGTGATGATCAATGCCTCGTCCAGGTTCAACGACGGCGGTCAGTTCGGCCTGGGCGCCGAGATCGGCATCTCCACTACCAAGCTGCACGCCTACGGGCCCATGGGCCTGGAGGAGCTGACCACCCGCAAATTCATTGTCTACGGCGAGGGCGAGGTGCGCGAGTGACCGGAAGGTGGCGTGACTGAAAAAAAACGTCATATCGGCGTGCTGGGAGGCACCTTTGATCCTGTGCATGAGGGGCACCTGGCCCTGGCCCGCCAGGCCAGGGATCGGTTTTTCCTGGACACTGTTCTCTTTATACCGGCCCCGGCTCCCCCCCATAAACAGCGCAAACTGACCCGGTTTTCCCATCGCCTGGCCATGCTCGAAGCGGTCTGTTCCGGTGAATCAGGTTTTGAGATTTCCATCCTTGAGACCGAGCGGACCCCGCCATCCTACACCGTTGACACCCTGGCTGAACTGCACCGGCGCCTTGATCCCTGCCGCCTCTCCCTCATAATCGGAGCGGACATGTTTGTGGAGATAGAATCGTGGCACCGGTTTGCCGACCTCTTTGTTCTCGCGGATCTCATTGTCGCGGCCCGGCCCTCTGTTCCGGTCGAAACTGTTGTGCGCCAGGTCAGGGCCCTCGGGGATTTTTCCTATGATCCGTCCCGGAATACCTGGCTGCGACCCGACGGGTTTCAGATCGGCTGGATAGAGGAACTGGCTCTGGGAGTTTCTTCGTCCGAGATCCGTCGCCTGCTGGCCCGGGGCGAGCCGGTGGACCATCTGGTTCCCGGCCCGGTGCGCGAATACATTTTCCTCCATCACCTCTACAGGGGGCAGAACCATGGCTGATGCCACGGGCTACCTGGCAGACCTGCATATCCATTCTCCTTTTTCCCGGGCCACCAGCAAGGCGAGCCATCTGCACGGCCTGGCTGCCTGGGCCGCGGTCAAGGGCATCCAGGTTGTGGGCACCGGCGACTTTACCCACCCGGGCTGGCTGGGTCAGGTTGCCGAACACCTGGAGGAGGCTGAACCCGGTTTTTTCAGACTGAGGGACCCGGATCCGAAACAGTATGCCGGGTTGCTCCCGCCCGGGGTCCAGGCGGATGTCAGCTCCATCCGTTTCGTGCTCACCGCCGAGATCAGCTCCATCTACAAGCGGGGCGGCCGGGTCCGCAAGATCCATAACATCCTCTTTGCCCCGGACCTGGATTCGGTCAGACGGATCAACACGGTCCTGGCCGGCATCGGCAACCTTGAGTCGGACGGCCGGCCCATCCTGGGCCTGGACAGTCGCGATCTGCTGGAGATCCTCCTGGAGCAGGCGCCGGAGGGTTTTCTGGTGCCCGCCCATATCTGGACTCCCTGGTTTTCCCTGTTTGGTTCAAAATCCGGCTTTGACACTGTTGAGGAGTGTTTTGGCGACCTGAGCGACCATATTTTCGCCCTGGAGACGGGCCTTTCCTCTGATCCGGACATGAACCGGATGATCTCGGCCCTGGACCGGTTCACCCTTGTCTCAAATTCCGACTGCCATTCACCAGGAAAGCTGGGCCGCGAAGTCAACATGTTCAAGACCGGTTTTGATTATTTTTCCCTGCGCGACGCCCTGAAGCAACCACAGGACGGCCAGGGTGCGCAGCGTTTTGTCGCTACCGTCGAGTTCTATCCGGAAGAGGGCAAGTATCACTGCGACGGCCACCGCAAATGCGCAGTCAGCCTTGAGCCCGCCGAGACCCTGAAGCTGGGCGGTATATGCCCGTCCTGCGGCCGCCCCCTGACCGTGGGGGTTCTCTACCGGGTCATGGAGCTGGCCGACCGGGACACGCCGCTCTATCCACCCGGTTCACCCGCGGTGTACAGCCTGATACCCCTGGTCGAGCTGTTGAGCGAGCTGCTCGGGGTCGGACCGGCCACAAAGAAGGTGGCTGCGGCCTACGGCGCCCTGGTCAACCGGTACGGCTCTGAATTTGCTCTGCTTCTGGACACCCCTCCTGACGTTCTGGAACAGGAGGGCTCCCCGATCCTGGCCGAGGCGCTCCGCAGGATGCGAAGGGGCAAGGTCATCCGTAAAGCTGGTTATGACGGCCAGTTCGGGGTCATTAAAGTCTTTACCGAGCGGGAGTTGCGCAGCTTCGGCGGCCAGCTGGATCTCTTTGGCGGCGGCAAGCCCCTGAAACGGGCCACCCGGGTCAGGCGCAGTCGCCTTGCCGTGACAAAACCCGCCCTGAACACCGTAAAAAAAAAGAATAAAAAAGAAAAAGAAAAAGACCTGAACCCGGAACAGGAGCAGGCAGCGGCAAGCCGGGCCCGCCACATCATTGTCCGGGCCGGGCCCGGCACCGGCAAGACCCACAGCCTGGTGGCCCGGGTGGTGCGGCTGCTGAACAACGGCCGGGGGCCCTGCACGGTGATCACCTTTACCAACCGGGCTGCGGATGAACTTCGCGCCCGGATAACCGCCCGGGTCCCGGCCGACGCGCCGGTCATGGTTGCCACCCTGCACGGCTATTGTCTCCATTACCTCTTCAGGGGCGCGGATCCGGATTCG
>JAJRTB010000074.1 GCA_024278495.1 Deltaproteobacteria bacterium | reverse complement strand
GTAGGAGATGGTCTTGACCCCGACCTTGCGGATATTGATGCGCCGGTCATCATGCAGATTCTGTATATCTTTCATGGCCAGATGGGGAAGAAGAACAGGCGGAGCCGCGTATACATGTTTGTCAGGAAGCGGGCGCTCTCACCGGTCCGCCGCCGTCCAGATCAATGCGTACGGGACCGGTTGTTCCGCTTTACGCCAGGTACCTCCGCACGGCGTTTTTCAGCCCATCCATGTTGGCTGACTTGACAATATACTCCTCCGAAGCCCAGCTGCCGAAGTCCTGCTTGTACTCGGGATAGGCCGAACAGAGAATGACCGGCAACTCCGCGTTGATCTCTTTCATCCGGCGGAGCACCTCAATGCCGTTCATGCCCGGCATGTTGATATCAAGTATCACCAGGTCAGGCGACTGTGCCTCAAAGAGTTCCAGGGCCTCTTCGCCGTTCACCGCGGAGACCACTTCAAAGCCTTCCTCTTCAAACTCCTCCCTGTACAGAAGCTGAATGCCCGCGTCGTCGTCAACCAGCAGAATGCGTTTCCTGTCCACGACCTCCTCCTCTATATCAATGCCTCCTTCAGATACCGGCAGGTATCCTCGGGCGGCATCGGGTTGATATAAAAACCTGATCCCCACTCAAAACCGGCAATGCTGGTCAGCTTCGGCACAATCTCAAAATGCCAGTGATAATGATCCAGGGGCTGGGAGCGCAGGGGCTGGGTGTGAAGAACAAAGTTGTAGGGAACACCCGCGATACAGGCGTCCAGGCGGCGCAGGCTCTCTGAAAAAATTTCCACCAGCCGTTCCAGGGACTCATCCGACTGATCGGTAAAAGACGAGCTGTGCCGCCTGGGCATGATCCACATCTCAAAAGGAGTACGGGGCGCAAAAGGGGTCAGGGCGATAAAGAGATCATTCCGGCAGACCACCCTGATATCCTGCTGCAGTTCCTGGCGGATAATGTCGCAATAGATACAGCGGTCCTTGTACCTGTAATAGGACAGGGCGCCGTCCAGTTCCGAGATCACCATGCGGGGCAGAATCGGCAGGGCCACCAGCTGGGAGTGGGGATGTTCCAGCGAGGCCCCGGCGGCACGGCCATAATTTTTAAACACCATGACATAGCTGAACCGCCTGTCCCTGGCAAGATCCCGGATACGATTACGATAGGCCCGGAAGACCAGGTGCATCCGGCTGGGATCAAGATAGGCGAACCGGTCTTCATGATCCGGGCTCTCGATGATCACCTCATGGGCGCCGATACCGTTCATGCGATCGTAGAGCCCTTCGCCCGACTTTTCCAGCTCCCCCTCGATCACCAGGGCCGGGAACTTGTTGGGCACGACCCGGACCTGCCAGCCGGCCGAATTGGGGGGCAGGCCTTCTTCACGTCCGTAAACAAAGACCTCGGCGGGCGTGGTTTTCTCGTTACCCGGGCACAGGGGACAAAAGCCGCCGGAGCTTGTAGACTCCTCCACAATGAAATCAGTAGGCCGCTTGCTCCGTTCCTGGGAAATAATTATCCAGCGCCCCAGAATGGGATCCTTGCGTAACTCAGGCATAACCTGTCAGCGGCCCTGGGCCTTTTCCTGCTGCTCCTGCCTGGTCTTGCAGTCAATACAGTACTTGGCCACGGGCCGGGCCTCCAGGCGCTTTATGGTAATATCCTCGCCACAGTCGTCACAGACACCATAGGTCTTCTCTTCTATGCGCAACAGGGCCTCTTCGATCTTGCTCATCAGCTTGCGTTCCCGGTCCCGGAGGCGCAGCTCAAAGTTACGGTCCGATTCCACCGTGGCCCGGTCATTGGGATCCGGAATATTGCCGGTCTGGGTCGTCATCTCCGACAGGGTCTGTTCGGCGTCGCTGATGATCTTATCCCGCATCTCCTCGAGCTGGGCCTTGAATTTTTTCAACTGCTTGTCATTCATACTCATTCTCCGCTAAAACAAAAACTCTATCCGCCGGTTACCGCCCCCTGACGAACTCTCCACTTTTCCCGCCGCTCTTCTTCAGCAGCCGGATATCCGTTATCTCCATCTCCCTGTCAACCGCCTTGCACATATCATAAATGGTCAGGGCGGCAACCGAAACAGCCGTCAGGGCCTCCATCTCGACCCCGGTCCTGCCGTTGACCCCGACTGTCGCCTCAATGGCAATTGAAGGGCCGTCCTCTGAAAATCGAAACTGAATATCCACCCGGTTCAGGGCCAGGGGGTGACAGAGAGGAATAAGGCCGGCGACCTTTTTGGCCGCCATGATACCGGCTATCCGGGCAACGCCCGTGACATCGCCCTTGGCGGCCCTTCCGGCACGGACCATCTCCAGGGTTTCAGGCTTCATGACAACCCGGCCCGCCGCAACGGCCAGGCGACACGTCACATCCTTGGCGCCGACATCGACCATGCGGGCGTTGCCTGCCTCGTCAAAATGGGTCAACGGGTTCCCGGGCGCCATTCCCTACCCCTCCCCGGCCCGGCTGCTCTTGTCCTGCTGGCCGAAATGTCCGTGAAAGAGCCGGGAGAAAAACCCCTCATCCTCATGGGGTTCGCCATACTCTTCGGCAAACTCACGGAGGATCGCTTTCTGCTTCCTGGTCAGGTTGGTTGGAGTCTGCACCCGGACCTCGACCACCATGTCTCCCCGGCCCTGACCGCGCAGGCTTTCAACCCCTTCCTTTTTCAGGGTAAAGCGTTCACCGGACTGGGTTCCGGCCGGTATCTTGAGCCTGGCTGTGCCGTGAATCGTCGGCACTTCTACTTCACTGCCCAGGGCCGCGTTCACCATGGAGACCGGGTACCGCAGAAATATGGTCTGTCCGTCCCGCATGAAATAGTCATGGGGCTGAACATGCAGCACCACATACAGGTCCCCTGGTTGCCCGCCCCGGCGGCCGCCCTCGCCCTCGGCCCGGAGGCGCATGCGGGCTCCGGTATCAACCCCGGCGGGGATCTTGATCGAGACCTTCTTGGTCTTGGTGACCAGACCGTGACCGTCACAATCCGCGCAGGGCTCGGTAACGATCTGGCCGGCCCCCCTGCACTGGGGACAGGTTGAGCTCACCTGGAAAAAACCCTGGGACCGGATCACCTGGCCCCGGCCATGGCAGGTGGGGCACATCTGAGCCTGGTGCCCGGGCCGCACACCGCTTCCCTCGCAGGTCCAGCAGGTATCGTGCTTGGTGACCTCTATCTCCCGGGATGTTCCGTGCACGGCGTCCATGAAGGAAATCTCCAGATCATAGCGAAGATCGTCCCCCGGAACGGGACCGTTTGGATTACGCTGCCGGGAGCGGCCGCCGAAGCCGAACAGATCTCCGAACAGATCATTGATGCTGGAGAAGATATCCTCGGCCGAACCGGGACCCTGGTAGCCTGTATTTTCAAGGCCCTGGTGGCCGTAGGTATCGTAGATCCGTCGCTTCTGAACATCGCTCAGGACCTCGTACGCCTCGGCCGCCTCCTTGAAACGGGCCTCTGCATCGGGATCACCGGGATTCCGGTCCGGGTGATACTTCATGGCCAGCTTACGGTAGGCCTTCTTTATCTCATCCGCGCCGGCCTCTCTGGGCACACCGAGTATTTCGTAATAATCCCTGCTCATTGCATCAATACTTCCAGGGTTCCGTTACTCTTGCGCTTCAGTTTCGTTTTCATCACCGGCGCTTTCCTGCGCTTCCATCTCACCGGCCTTGCGAAGCCCGGGCAGTTCATGGATATTGTCAAAAGTGACCAGGCCCGCGGCAATCTCCCGCAGGGTCATGACGGTTTCCTTGTTTTTGCCCTTGACCAGAAAAGGTTCGCCTTCCCGATGCTGCCGGATACGTTCAACGGCAAGGTGGACCAGGGCGAAGCGGTTATCATCGCCGACCTGTTCCAGACAATCTTCAACTGTAATACGAGCCATAATTCATTTCCTCCAATTAGGCCACCTTGAATCAGTATCCTGAATCTGTGACGAAAATTTGTGTCTTGGCAACTAACGTACTGAAAAAGTGAAATATTTGTTCACACATTCAACCAGACGGGTTCTCACCCGATCCGCCCGTCAGGGCCGGACATCTGCTTCTCCATTGTTTTGTGACATCCTGTCCCTTCAGGACTCAATCCCGCTCAAAGGGATTTTTCAGCAGCAGGGTTTCCGCGCGGTCAGGGCCGACCGAGACAATGACCGGCGGTATGCCGGTGATATCCTCAATCCTCCTGATATAATCCCGGGCGCCGGCCGGCAGCTCATCCAGGCTGCGGACACGGCTGATTTCCTCACTCCAGCCGTCGACCTCCTCGTACACGGGTTGCGCCTTCCAGGCCTGGTTGATATTGCCCGGCATGCAGTTGAACTCAGTTCCGTCCACCGTGTACTTACGGGCGATTTTCAGCCTGGGCTGGCCGCTCAGCACATCGAGCTTGGTAATGGCCAGGCCGGTCAGACCGTTGAGCCGGACCGCGTCCGAAGCGACCACCGCGTCCAGCCAGCCGCAGCGACGCCGACGGCCGGTGGTGGCGCCGAACTCGCCGCCCTTGCTCTGCAGCGCGTCGCCGATGGCATCACCCTCGGGCAGCTCGGTGGGAAACGGGCCCTCGCCGACCCGGGTGGTATAGGCCTTGAGAATACCGATCACCTCGTCAATATGGGCCGGACCAAAGCCGCTGCCGATACAGGCGTTGCCGGCGATGGTGTTGGAAGAGGTGACAAAGGGATAGGTGCCGTGATCAATATCGAGCTGGGTCCCCTGGGCGCCTTCAAAAAGGATATTGCGATCGGCCCGGCGGGCCTGGTCCAGCGCCACGGACACGTTGCCGATAAAGGGGGCCAGTTTCTCGGCGTATCCTTCAAACCGGGCCAGGACGGTATCGTAGGAGACCGGATCGGCGCCGTACTTTTTTGTCAGGAGAAAATTCTTTTCTTCGACATTGGCCTTGAGCCTGTCGCGAAACAGGGCCGGATCCAGCAGATCACCCGCCTTGATGCCGAAGCGGCCGATCTTGTCCATGTAGCAGGGGCCGATGCCGCGACCGGTGGTACCGATCTTCCTGCCCCTGGCCAGGGCCGACTCGTGGGCAATATCCAGGGATTTATGATACGGCATGATCAGGTGGGCGTTCTCACTGATCATCAGCCGATCGGGTGTCACCGGCAGGCCGTGCCCGCTCAACTCGTCCATCTCGTCAAGCAGTACGCCTGGATCGATGATCACCCCGTTGGCAATCATGCACGTCTTGTCCTCGTAGAGGATACCCGATGGAATAATATGAAAGATGTACTGTTTACCATCGACAACAAGGGTGTGTCCCGCGTTGTTTCCGCCCTGGAACCGAACAATACAGTCGGCGTACCTGGTAAGCAGGTCAACGATCTTGCCCTTGCCCTCATCACCCCACTGGGTGCCGACCACCACCACACTGGCCATCTGTTACTCCCGGATTTGTAGAAAAATAAAAAAAGAAAAGGCGGACCACCTTCTTCCATGAAAAGTAATCCTGCCGCAAAACCGGATAAATATAGCGGACACGATCGAAAAAGTCAATTAAACTGAGAGCAAACCGCGACAAAGACCGGCCGTCTCCTCTGAAACCCGGAAAACAAGGGGGATACGGGGCCGTCTCTGCTCCCGCTGAAAACAGCTGCCACACTGCACCTGTGACGGGTTACGCCACACCGGCGCTTGCTTTTCTAAACAGTTTACACTATTTTGCACTTTTATTCGCAGACCTTGTATCCGTGATGACAGAAGGCATCAATACCCGATGCGTTCGTAAAACGTTGAAACACCAGCCGGGCACAACGATAATTCAACACGTAGCAACGCTGATGCGTCGGATTTACACTATTTTGCAAATCCGCCAATACTCCTGTAACGTGGCGGCAGCACGCAGGAACAGATCTCCGGCAAAATGATTCACCCATGCTGCCCTGCGGGGCGTCCACCTGCATCCATAAAAACCTTTTCCCGGAATATCATATCCATGGAAATCTTCTACTCCCCTGAAGCGTGGATGGCCCTGGTCACCCTGACCCTGCTGGAACTCATCCTCGGGGTGGACAACATTATCTTCATCGCTATCCTGGCCGGCCGCCTGCCGGAACACCAGCAGGCAAGGGGCCGCAACATCGGCCTGTTCATGGCAATGTTCATGCGGATCGCCCTGCTCTTTTCCATCTCCCTTGTCATGCGGCTCACAGATCCGCTCTTCGCGCTCATGGGCCGGGAAATATCCGGCAGCGATCTTATCCTGATCTGCGGCGGCCTCTTTCTCATTTTCAAAAGCACCATGGAGATCCATGCCGGCCTGGAAGGCGAAGAGGAAGCTCTTCAACCGGTCAGGGGCGCGGTAACCTTTTTCGGGATCATAGTCCAGATCATGATCTTTGACATCGTCTTCTCCCTGGACTCGGTCATAACCGCCATCGGCCTGGCCGATGACCTGGAGGTCATGATCGTCGCCATCATTATCGCGGTCGGGTTCATGATGTTTCTGGCCGGCACGGTGAGCCGCTTTATCGGGGAACATCCGACGTTCAAAATCCTGGCGCTCAGTTTTCTGCTGCTCATCGGCACGGCCCTGGTGGCGGAGGGGCTCTCCTTTCACATTCCCAAGGGCTATATTTATTTTGCCATGGCCTTCTCGGTCATGGTGGAGGTCCTCAACATGAAACTGCACCGGCGGGCGGCACAACCGCTCCGGCTCAGGTCAGCCATGCCGCCTCCGGGGAGCGAACCCTGACCGCAGTGGAACGCTTTGACGTCATCATTGTCGGCGCGGGCCCGGGTGGCCTTTCCTGCGCCCGGACCCTGGCCGAGGCCGGCCTGACCCCTCTGGTTCTGGAACGCGGAGAAACAGTCGGCCCCAAGATCTGCGGCGGCGGAATCACCTGGGACGGGCTGATCCGCGAAGTGCCCGCCAGGCTGCTTGAGCAGACGTCTCACCGCCAGTTGATCTTTTCAAACCATCAACGGATCGACTATCGCAGAAAAGACCCGATTATCGCCACTGTCAACCGCGAAAACCTGGGCCAGTGGATGCTGGAAAACGCCGTGGCCGCGGGCGCCGAGGTACGGACCGGCTGGCGGGTCACCGCCATGGCCGGGCGCCACCTCCGGGCAACAACGCCCGAAGGCGACACACGGGAGCTGGCCTTCAGCCACCTGGTCGGGGCCGACGGCAGCGCTTCCCTGGTGCGGCGCACCCTGAACATCCCCGCCGTCCGCCGGGGAATCGGCATCAACTACCAGGTACCCGGCCGGTATGAACATATGGAATGGCACCTCAACCACAATTTTTTCGGCAACGGCTACGGCTGGATATTCCCCCACCGCGACACGGTCTCAATCGGGGCCTACCAGCCGACCCGGACAGCTCCGCCCGCCCGGTTGAAACAGCAGCTTGTCACCTGGGCCGCGGCAAGGGGCTTTGACCTGACAGGCGTCCCGGGCCGGGCCGGCCTGATCAACTACGATTACCGGGGCCACCGGTTCGGCAACCGGTGGCTGGTGGGCGACGCGGCAGGGCTGGCCTCGGGGCTGACCGGCGAGGGCATCAACCCGGCCATTGTCTCGGGCCGGGCCGTGGCCCGGACCATCATCGATCCGGACTATCCGGCCTATGAGATAACGAAGATGCTTAAAAAACAGCGCCGTCACCGGGAGATCGTTGATCTCTCCGGTCTCGGCCCAACGGTCTGCACCCTGCTGATGGAATCGCTGCTGGTGATGCTGCGGCTGCGGCTGGTCGATTTCCAGAAACAGCTGTCCCTGTAAAGACCGCGGAAAACCGGCCCTTGACACCCCCCGCCGTGAGCGGATACCTTGCGCCAGACCAAAAAACAGGAGGTTCCCCATGACTGAGATACAGGCAAAAACCACGACCATCGACACCTGCGCACTCCATTTTCTGGAAACAGGTCCCCCGGACAAACCGCCTGTTCTTCTTCTGCACGGCATGAAATTCCAGGCCGAAACATGGCGGGAAACCGGCACCCTGGCCTGCCTGGCCGAGGCCGGATTTCACGCCGTGGCCGTCGACATGCCGGGCTTTGGGAAATCACCGGCCTGCGACATTGCCCCGGTCGAGACCCTGGCCCGCTTTCTGGAGGCCAACGCCTTTTCATCAATCACCCTGATCGGCCCTTCCATGGGCGGCCGCACCGCCCTGGAATTCACCATCAGCCGGCCGGACCGGGTCCGGGCCCTAGTCCTGGTCGGCGCGGTCGGGGTTGAAGAGAACAGGAAGAACCTGGCCAAAATCACGATCCCCACTCTGCTGGTCTGGGGCGGCGAGGACCAGGTTTCCCCCCTGGCCGACTGCGACCTTTTGCACAACAGTGTTGCCGGGTCGACAAAGGTAATCATCGAAGGCGCCCCCCATCCCTGCTACCTGGACGACCCGGACAGGTGGCACGCGGCCCTGCTCGACTTTCTCCAGACACACGCCGGGTAACCCGGACAGCCCGCATGCTTACGTCCGCGATGCACGTTTTCACTCTCCCGCCGCTGCGATCGCCTCCGCTCCGGGCCGGCCTTCTTGTCATCACCCTCATCCTCGCCCTGCTCTTTGGCGGCTGCGCCGGCAACGACGGACACCCGGTCCGGAAACATGCCCGGCCCGACCCGCAAGACACCCCGTTTACCGGCCAATGGTGGGAATATTACGCGCGGGGCCTGGCCCATGTTCTGGCCGGGAACGACCGCCGGGCCACGGAGGATTTCAGCCAGGCCATTGAAGACCGGCCCGATGACCAGTGGCATATCCGTACCACCGGCAGTTCCCTGACAGACTATTTTCCCCACCGGGAACTGGGCATTCTCCTGTACCGGCAGCGCAGATTCGAGGAGGCCGCCAGGGAGCTGGAGCGCTCCCTTGACACCGCCCCCAGCGCCAGGGCCCGGGCCTGGCTGACCAGAACCAGGGGCGCGATTATCAAAAGGAACGGCAGCGACCTGCACCCGCCGGAACTTGCCCTGAACCGCAGCTCGGGCAAAAAGTTGACCAACGCGTTCAGCCTTGTTGTCCGGGGCAGGGCATCCGACGACACCTTTCTTGCGGCGATCCGGGTCGGAGAGAAACTCCTTACCCTGGATCCGGTCGTGCCGGAAAAATATTTCGAGGTGGAGGTGCCCCTGGTCGAGGGAGACAATGCCATCCGGGTGGAAGCCGCTGACCTCTCCGGCAAATCAACCGTCCGGACTCTTGAATTGTACCGTGACCTGCAGGGGCCGCAGATCAACATCGATTCGATCACGGCCGTCGACGCCGGCGTCACCCTCAAGGGCGGGGCTGCCGACGACACCGCGGTCTCGCTGATCCAGATTAACCGCAGGCACTGGCCGGTGTCCGGCCGGGCCAGGGGATACACCTTTAACGTGCTTCTGCCGGACGGCCCCATTACCGTCCTGGCCGGTGACCGAACCGGCAACATCACCCGGGCCGTTGTCCGGCATAACGAACCGGATCTGCTCAACGACTCCCTGCCGGACCAGGACGCCCGGGCAAAGGATGACGGCACACAAAAAATCCCGCCGCCAGACCCGGAAAACGCTTCAACCGATACGACAGGGCCGATCATCCAGCTGCGGGGCCTTGAGTCGGGCCTGACCTCGTTTCAGGAAATCCTGGCGCTCAAGGGCATGGTCAGCGACACCTCCATGGTGACCGCTCTCACCCTCAACAACAGATCAATCCTGGTCCGCAACGGTCGCACAATCTATTTTTCCCTGCGCAGGAAACTGCGGCCCGGGCCGAACCCCTTTGTGTTTCAGGCCGAAGACGAATACGGCAACAAGACGGTAGAAACCATTATCATCCATCGTGCCGTACCAGAAATAATGCGCAAGCAACAGCGGCTGACCCTTGCCGTGGCGCCCCCTGGTCAACGACAGCCAGGCAGTCTGCCGCCAGCAGGGCTCCTGCAGGAGCGCCTTTTTGATGCCTTTGCGCAGGAGGGGCGGTTCAACCTGCTGCCGCTGCCGCAAATGCCAACCCTGCCTGACGACCAGGGCGCCTTCTACCTGAACCCGGCCCGGGCCGCGGAACTCGGCCGACAACTCGGAGTTCGGGCGGTGTTGACCACAATGCTCATCCGGCACCGGGAAGGTGTCGAACTCGTGAGCCGGCTCGTTGACACGGCGACCGGTTCGATCATGCTCACAAACGATGCCTTTTCCTGGAGCACGGACCAGGAGGTTCCCGATATCCTCTTCCGGGACCTGGCACAAGGCTGCAGCCGGGAGTTCCCTGTTATCAGGGGCTCAATTACCGAGGTGCATGAAAACCAGGTCATCATCGATGCCGGCGCCAGACAGGGCGTCAGGCCCGGAGCGGAATTCATCTGCTACCGGGACATTCCCCCCAGCCCCCATCCGGTCACCGGCCAACTGCTTGAATCAGAACCCAAAATCATCGGCATCCTCAGGGTGGACGCGGTCTACGACGACCAGGCCCGGGCAACCTTTCTCAAGCGCTGCTGCGCCCCCCTCGCCTCGGACAAGGTTATCGCCCGCTGACCCCGCGAGTTTTCCGGTTCCGTAAAAAGGCGCGAATCCGACAATAATTGCTTGATTTTCAGGCTGGAGAAATGTCAGATTAGAAATCTGAGTAAACAGTATCATTCCCCCGGAAACAAAATCCGACAAAGGCAGAACCCCAATGACCCGCAAACAGAAAACCATTGTCTACAACGTTCTTTTTGTTCTTTTCTGCGTCGGCGTGTTTCTCTTTCTCTGGAACGCGCCGCCGGAAACCACCGCCCACCTGCCCCATGATGAACACCACGAACGGTTCATGGACATGAAAAAGAAACAGGCGGAAAAATTCTGCGGTGAATGCCACGGCAAGGACGGGGTGTATCCCCTGCCCGAGAGTCATCCGCCCAAGTACCGCTGCCTGTTCTGCCATAAGCGCGACCTGGGTTGAACCGGAACAATGTGGACAGCCAAGGACGTTTACTACATTTCAGGTTCAACGGCCCTGCTGGCCGAGGAAATGGGCCAGGCCCTGCTCTGCCAGTTCCAGGAGATCAGGTTCCACGAAGAGAAGCTGCCCTTTATCAAGACCACCGCCGATGCCGAGCGGGCCATGGAGTATATCATGGAGGAGTCCGGCGGCAGGCGGCCTCTCCTCTTCTGCACCATTTTGAATGAGGAGATCCGCCGCATCTTTGACTCCACCGAGGTGGAGTTCATCGATATTTTCGGCGACCTGCTGGACCGGCTTGAGAGCCTGCTGGAGGCAAAGGCTCTGCGGGTGCCGGGCTACTCCCGTTCCACCAACGACGTGGCCCTGGCCAAACGGGCCGAGGCCATTCATTTCTCCATGGAACACGACGACGGCACCCGGACCGGCGAATATGACGAGGCCGAGATTATCCTGGTGGGCGTATCGCGTTCCGGCAAGACCCCGGTCAGTATCTACATCGCCACGCACATGGGCATCAAGACCGCCAACTTCCCGCTCACCGCCGAAAACCTGGACAGTTACGAACTGCCGCAGGAGATCATCCGCAACAAAAGAAAGGTGATCGGACTGACCTGCTCGGCCCAACTGCTCCACAAGATCAGGGAAAAACGGTACAGCGGCAGCAGGTATGCCCGCATGTCCACCTGTACCAACGAGCTGAACCAGGCCCGGCAGATATTTCTGAAATACAATATTCCCGTTGTGGAGACCGACAACAAATCCATCGAGGAAACCGCGGTCCAGATCACCCAGACCCTTGATATCCCCAAGAAACAATGGCGTTCAACGCTCTAGGTGCCCACATGGAATGGCTTGAGAGGATTCCCCTGTCCCTGCTCATCATTGCCGCGGTTTTCCTGGGCCTGGCCCCCTTTGTGCCGGAGCCTCACCTGGTTGAAAAACTGCGCATGCTCCTGCACGGGAACCTGCGCAAACCCGTTGACATCTTTGATCTCTTCTTCCACCTTGCGCCCCTGATCCTGCTTGTTCTCAAGCTCCTGCGCCGGGGCGGTTCCTGAACCCGTATCAACGCCTGACCATGACCATGCCGCTACCTGAAAAACTAGACCGACCCGAAATCCTGCAGTTGCTCTTTTATCCGCGCCGGACCGGCCGGACCGCGCCGCCTGACGGGGCCCGTGATATTGATATCCGGGTGGACGACCAGGCTGTGATCGGCTGCCGCCTGTTCACGGCCGACCCGGCTGCCCCGGTCATTCTCTTTTTCCACGGCAACGGCGAGACGGTTCCCGACTACGATGATATCGGCCCGCGCTATACCGCCCTGAACCTGAATTTCCTGATTGTCGACTATCGCGGCTACGGCTGGAGCAGCGGAACGCCCCTGGCCAGCACCATCATCACCGACGGTCATGTCCTGTATAAGGAGTTGCGCCAATGGCTGACGGCCGGGGGATTTTCCGGCCCGCTGTTCATCATGGGGCGATCGCTGGGCAGCGCCAACGCCATTGACCTGGCAGCAGCCTACCAGGAGGAGGTCGGCGGGCTCATCATTGAAAGCGGTTTTGCCGGGACCATCGCCCTGGCCCGCACCCTGGGGGTTGACCTGGAAAGGCTCGGGCTGACTGAGGAAGACTGTTTCAACAATCTTGCCAAAATCAAGGCAACAACCCTGCCAACCCTTCTCATGCACGGCCAGAGAGACGCCCTGATCCCGCTCCGGCACGCGGAAGAGTTGCACAGCGCCTCAAGCGCCCGCGCCAAGGAGCTGCAGGTCATCCCCGGCGCCGACCACAACACCATGATCATGATGGGCGGCAGTCTCTACTTTGAAACGATCAGAAGATTTATTGACAAGGTAACCGGCGCCAACACCTGGCGTCAGAACCGTAAACAGAGACAGAAGTCAGGGCCCCACCTGAACACGGAACAGACATGAGCGGCAAACGAACTGATTACCTTTCCTGGGATGAATACTTCATGGCCGTTGCCCTGCTCTCGGGTCAGCGCTCAAAAGACCCCAATACCCAGGTCGGGGCCTGCGTGGCCGATGAGCAGAACAAGATCATCGGCGTCGGCTACAACGGGTTCCCCTGGGGCTGCTCGGACGATGAACTGCCCTGGGCCCGTCAGGGCGATTTTCTCGACACCAAGTATCCGTACGTCTGCCACGCCGAGTTGAACGCGGTGCTCAACTCCATCACCGCCGACCTGCGGGGAGCCCGCATCTACGTGGCCCTCTTTCCCTGCAACGAGTGCACCAAGGTCATTATCCAGTCGGGCATCCGGGAGATCATCTACCTCTCGGACAAGTACCGGGACACCGACCTGGTCAGGGCCTCCAAGATCATGCTGGACCGGGCAGGTATCCCCTACCGCCGTTTTGTCCCGGAACGCAAATCCATTACCCTGACCTTCTGACGCCGTCCCGGAGCATTCTTATTCCTGAACCCGTGACGGAAATGTGTGTTTGAGACCATAAGGAGTGAAAATGAACCCGACAGTCAGATATCCCGTCTACGACCTGAACAACCGGCTGCTGGTTGCAGCAGGAACCGAGCTTACGCCTGCCTTTATGGCGGACCTCATCCAAAAAAACACCACAAAATACGAGCAGGTGCCGATGCTTGAATACGGGAGTATCCGGGATGACCTGATGCGCCAGTTTACCATCCCCCCCTACGACGTTATCTTCTCCCGGGAAGACGCCATGACCACCGTGCTTGGCGTCCTGGAACAGGTACGCCTGATCCGCCCCCTGCTGGAGGCCATGGATTATTTTCGAACAAATGATTTCCATACCTACCAGCACATGCTGATCATTTCCGCCCTGGCAACCCTGATCCTGCACGACCTTGCGCCGCGGTACGTCTCGGGGGACCGTAACCTCCACCACCTCGGCCCGTCCCATGACCTGGGCAAGGTGTCCGTCCCCATTCCCGTCCTGCTGAAAAAGAGCCCTCTTACCAGGGCTGAACTGGACCTGGTGCGGCATCACGCCGTGGCCGGGTATGTCATGCTCAGCCATTATCTGCGGGACGCGGACAACCTGGCCTGCCTGATCGCCCTTGATCACCATGAACGCCTGAACGGATCAGGGTATCCCAGGGGCATCAGGCAGGACAACCTGGTTGTCGCGGTGACCACGGTCTGCGATATTTACGACGCCCTGGTGGCCCAGCGTCCCTACCGGCCCGTCTCGTTCGACAACCGGACCGCGATCGAGGAACTTACCTGGATGGCTGACAGGGGGGAGATAAACATGGAGGCGGTCCAGGTCCTGGTCGCCTATAACCGGCGCATGACACCTGATATCTCCAGGGTTCAGGTCTCCAGGGAACACCGCGGCAAACCACCGGCGCAGAACATGTACGGGGTGATTCTCGAAGACACCGGATCCGTGACGAAAGTGTGATGACCGCGAAAAACTCCCGAACACCGGCCAGGGCCACGACAGGTTCAGCAAGGCGCAACACGCATCCGTCTGATTGCAAGGTAGCGGCTGTATACACTTTTTCATCTGACCCTGTGATTGGTTACGTCTGATCCGCAGCATTGGTAACCCGTCACAGGGTTTGTCACTCTGCGATTGTACCTGCCCACTTACCTGCATTGAGCGAAACCGTCACGTTCACAAAAGACGACTACACGGTTCCTGCCCATCTGCTTGGCCTTGTACATGGC
Source organism: Deltaproteobacteria bacterium (assembly GCA_024278495.1). Lineage (GTDB taxonomy): Bacteria > Desulfobacterota > Desulfobulbia > Desulfobulbales > Desulfobulbaceae > UBA10518. The sequence continues at coordinate 43,042 of JAJRTB010000074.1, read as the reverse complement.
CCTGTCAGCGGCCTCGACCAGTTCATCCGCGTCGGTACAATGGCGTGGAAAACAGGCCACCCCGATACTGACCGTCTTGGTGAACGGCGCCACATTGCCAACCCGCAAAACCATTTGCTCGGCGCCACGGCGAATACGTTCAGCAGTGTGCCGGGCGTCTTCAAGCCGGTCTTCACGGAGCAGGACGACAAACTCCTCGCCGCCGTAGCGAAACGGAAGGTCCCCGTGCCGGATCCTGGCCCGGATCAGTTCTCCGAAGCGCATCAGAACATGATCACCGACCGGATGGCCATGTTCGTCGTTGACCGCCTTGAAATAATCAATATCGATCATAAGCAGGCAGAACCCGCGCCGGGTGGAATGATGGGCCACAATGCAATCGCGGATCTTCTTCTCAAAATATCTCTTGGTGTAGAGGGTGGTCAGGCTGTCGGTGATGGCCATGTCATAGAGCTGGGCATTGGCAAGGGCAACCGAGATATGATGGGCCAGAATCGGCACGATCTTCTTCTCGGCCCGGCTGAAGACCTCGTTCTCCGCCTTGAGAACACTGAGAAGACCAATGGAAAACTTCTCGTGCCTGAGCGGCAGGAGCAACCAGGTGTCGTCTTCCAGGTAGAGGGGCTTGTCCAGGTCTCCCCGTGCCCAGCTGAGAAGATTTTCACGATTCAGGGGGCACAGGTCAAAGTCATCCTTTTCCGTGTCGCAGTGACTGTGATAATGGCGTTTATCGCCCCGCCTGATCCTGGCAACCTCAAAAATATTTGGATATTTTTCAACCGACAGGGCCATGGCAACGCCTTCCGCCTTCAGCAGATTGGCCAGCAGGTCCAGCACCACCTCCTTGAGGACCTTTTTCTCAATAGTCCGGCTGAGGCTGTTGACGATGGTATAGTGGGCCGCGACCTCTTCCTGCCTCTCCTTCAATTCCCGGACAAAGCGGCCAAGAGCCCGGCTCATCACGTTAAAGGAATCCGCCATGTACCCGAGCTCACCACCTGACTTGACATACACCCAGTGGTCGAAATTACCGCGGCCGATCTGCTCGAAACCCTTCTGGAGAATATCAAGAGGCCTGACAAAAAAACGGGTGACAATGGAGTTCACCAGGAGCATGCCGACAACCAGGGCAAAAAAACCGGTCAGGGCGATCCGGTGTTCCATCTGCTCAAGCATAACGGCAGTCTCCTGAAAGGACGACTCCACCAGGAGCACGCCTATGGTTTCGACCCCGCTGTCATGGCAGGCGTAACAGGCGGGTTCGTTACGGATAACGGTCGCCGTCTTGATGTACTTTTCTCCGTCATGCTCCGCCAGAACGGTCCGCCCCGGACCCGAACCCCGCTGGTGACAGGCGCGACAGGACGGATGAGTGCTCCTGTCAGGAGCCAGCCCCTCCCGGGTCGGGTCCGTGGACAGAACTATCCCGCCCTCGGCATTCAGAATGGAAATCCGACTTGCTCCGGCAACGTCGAGAATGGTGTTGATACTCTCCAGGCTCCCGCTGCGGTCATTCTGAAGCATGGAAAAACGAAGCCCGGCAACGATCACGTCGGAAAGGTTCATGGCCCGCCGACTGCTCATCTCGAGCAGCCTGTCCCGCTGGTAGGTCCAGACCCCGTACATGACCATGCCCATGGCCAGGACAAAAATCGCCATGATCCCTCCCAGGATCCTGAACTTGAGGGAATCAAATTTTTCAGAAATATGCCAGGTCACGAAAAACCTTCTCAAAGTATTTTACAGAACAGGTCCGGGCACCGGCCAGACCGACGGCCCGCTCTGAAACGGTCCGTTTACGGAAACATCCGACACTGGCGTGCGAGCCTTTCAGGACTATATGCACCCGGCATGCTTCACGCAACGATTTTCACTGATATGGGAGATGGGACCAGACGCAGCAAGGAACGGTAACGGCGGAGTGCGCGTCAGAACTGCCAGGCGCCGAGCATCCGGTCATCAGGGGGGGTGGCGGCAACACTGCAGGAAATTTCGCCGCACTCCAGCCTGACCCGGCCCGGGGCCGGCCGGCCGTTGATTTTCCTGGCATAACGGGCCACCAGGGACGCCGCCTTGGCCGAGATCCCGCCGGCCCGGCCCGTTACCGCCGGTTCAACGCCGGGGCTTCGCAACAGACCTGTCGGCCCGGGCCGATCAACCATCCGCAGGACCCAGTCCCCGGACCGGACCAGTTTTTCAATCCTGTCGTTTTCCCGCCGGTTACGCCCGAGCACGAACCAGTAGCCGCCGGGCAGCATAAACTGACGCCCCACCAGGAGCAACCGGATATCGTCGGCCTGGAACTCACCGCCCAGGGCGCTGCTCCGGCCCTGGTAATACTGTTCTATCCTTGCGCCCAGGTTGGGATCGGTCAGGATGCAGCCTCCGGCCGGAGCCGGATATTCCGTAATGCCGAAGGCCTCGGCCAGCTCCATCTGGGGACGCCGACCACGGCCGGTGAAACCGTACAGCTTGTCCCGATCAACCAGTCCCTCCCGTTCAGGCCGCGTTTCCGGCAGCCGTCTGGCGCAAAGGGGTCTGAGCAGAATATCCTCACAACCGCTGTCGCGCTCGATAACACGCAGGGTGTCCCGCCGCTGGGACATGGGCCGCTGCCCCAGCACCTCACCGGTAAAGAGAAAAGAAGCGCCCAGCTCGTCCATGAGCCGGCGGGCCCGGGTCAGCATGAAAATCTTGCAGTCGATACAGGGGTTGAAATTCTTGCCGTAGCCGTGGGCCGGGTTGTGAAGCAGATCGATATAGCCGTCACTCAAATCAACCAGGCGCACATGGATGCCGTACTTTTCACGCACCTCAGTCTGAAACTCCTCCCGCCGCCCGAGCAGGGCGTCATCAAAAAACGGCGTCACAAACTTCAGGGCCGTTACCCGGATCCCCTGGGCCATGATGATCCGGCAGGCCAACAGCGAATCAAGCCCGCCTGAATACAATCCCAATGCCTTGATATCACTCATAGCGCCTCCCGTGCGGCGCCGCCTTCCAGCAGCTCCCTGGCAAAGGCGATTGTCTGGCTGGTCAGGTTCTCGCCGCCGAGCATCCGGGCAAGCTCCATAACCCGCTGCTCATCCGTCAGCCGCGTGATGGTGGAAACGGTCCCGCCGTCCACCACCTCCTTGCTGACCATGAAATGTTCATCGGCCCGGGCCGCGATCTGCGCTAGGTGGGTGATACAAAAGACCTGGTGATGTCCGGCCAACTCAACGATTTTGGCGGCCACGGCCTCGGCGGCCTTGCCCCCGATACCGGCGTCCACCTCGTCAAAAACCACGGTATCGACCTGGTCTCGACGGGCCAGCAGACATTTCATGGCCAGCATCAACCGGGAAAGCTCACCACCGGAAGCAATGGTGGCCAGCGGCTTGGGCTCCACGCCCGGGTTGGCCGAAAACAGAAATTCGACCTGGTCGGCGCCCCTGGCGCTGATACCGGCAAGATCATCCCCTGCCGCTGTCCGGACCGGGACTTCGAACACGGCCCCGGGAAAACTCAATGAGGCGAGTTCCGCCTGCATGGACATACTGAGCCGGTCCGCGGCCCGGCGCCGTTTGTCAGACAGACCGGTCGCCGCCGCAAGCAGCTCCTTCTCAAGTGCTGCCACATCCTTTTCCAGGAGTTCAATCTCATGTTCCACGTCATCGAGTGCTTCCAGCTCCTGCCGGGCCTGTTCACCAAACTCGATAACATTCTCCAGGGTGGGGCCGTACTTGCGCATCAACTGTTTCAACAGGGCCAGCCGTTCATTGATCTCCTCCAGCCGGTGCCGGTCGCGCGGGATGGAACCCAGGTAGTCCCGCAGGGCCAGTTCCAGATCTTCCACCTCGTAACAGGTGGAAACAATCCGTTCGGCCAGCTCCTTGAGCCCCTTGTCCATGGAAGCAGCCTGCTCAATATTACGGCGCACAAGAGAGAGGTTCTCAAGCATACCGGACTGCATGACATGAAGGCTCTGGCCGGCCAGCTCGACCAGGGCGGCGGACGATTTGAGCAGATCACGTTCCTCAGCCAGGGCCAGATCCTCACCCGGGACCACGGCCGCGTCATGGATCTCCCGGAGCTGGTGGTTCAGGAAATCTCGTTGTCGCTCCTTATCCTGTTCGGTCCGTTTTAAATCCGCCAGGCGGTTGGCAGCCTCCTGCCAACGCCGATACAGAGCGCCGAACGCATCCCGCAGGTCCGCCAGCTCACCAAAGGTATCGAGAATATCCAGGTGACGCCCGGCAACCAGCAACTGCTGATGGTCGTGCTGGGAAGCTATGTTGATCAGGTTACCGGTCAGGTCGCCGACCAGACCGGCCGTCACCAGCCGGTCGTTCACGTAAAAACGGCTGCGCCCGTTCTGCCTGATAACCCGGCGGATAATAGTTTCGCCTGCCGCGTCAAGACCATGCTCATCAAAAAGGGAGCGCAGCTCTGCCTGGGATTCCCGATGGGAGAAGAGGGCCTCCACCACGGCCTGGTCCCGGTCGTCACGTATCCAGGAGACAGCTCCGCGACCGCCGCTGAGCAGATGCAGGGCCTGCATGATGATCGATTTTCCGGCCCCGGTCTCGCCGGTTAAAACGATCAGTCCGCTCCCGGAAAAATCAAGCTCCAGGGAGTCAATAAGAGCCATGTTACGGATACGAAGTTCAAGAAGCATCTTTTGATTCCGCTCTCCAACAGTTCATTCAGCGTAACCCGTCACAGACACCGCATCTTCGGGAAATCTCCTTGACGCTGTCCCGGCCACCCTGTATTTTTAATGAAAGGACACCGCCTCAACACTCCCTCTCCAACCCCAAAGGACCGGAGCGCGCCATGCCCCAGCCCAGCAGCCTCAGCGCCAGCCTCGAGGATTATATCGAGGCCATTTACCATATCATCGACGAAAAGCAGGAAGCCCGCGGCAAGGACATTATCGCGGCCCTCAATGTCAGCGGCGCCTCGGTTACCGAGGCCCTGCGCTCCCTGGCCACCAAGGGGCTCATCAACTACGCGCCCTACGAGGCCATTACCCTGACAGACCAGGGCCGGACCGTTGCCGAGGACGTGGTCCGACGCCACAACGCGCTCAAGCGCTTCTTTACCGAGGTGCTGGGCATTGATCAGGAGCTGGCTGAAACAGGTGCCTGCCGGGTCGAACACGCCGCGCCCTCTGAAATTATTGACAGAATGGTCACCTTTATCAAATTCCTCGAGACCTGTCCCGGAGAAAACAGGGAAATGCTCGCTGATTTCCTGGAATTCTGCCGCCGGAACGAATCATCCTGAGGCGTGGCGCCGGCTCAGCCGTCCTGCCGGATCCTCCCGGAGACCTCACCCCTGTCGGGAAAACGTCCTGTTTCTTTTTTTGAAAACACCAGGCGGCCGTCCGCACGGACATCAAAGATACCGCCGGAACCGGCAATCAGCTCCACCTCCATGTCCGCGCCAAACTGTTCCCGTAATTCAGCCTCCAGACCTGAGGCTTGCGGTTTGTAGTTTCACGCCGAGCAGTATTCAATGGTAACCTTCATAACTCTTTTCTCCCTTTATCAGAAATATTTTTTCATAAACCCGAATCCGTGAGCGTTCTCCTCTGGTGCGGCGGCAGTGACCTGTTCCTGCGTCCTGCCGTGCCGTCACGTGTATATAGTAGCATAACCGGCCGCAACTGAAAACAGTTGTCGCCGCGTAAGCGGTTTTATAGATTATTTCATTGTACCCTGTGATTGGTTACGTCGCCGGCACTGTCCCTGTGCCGGATCCAACCGCGTTTTTTTTCGTTTCCAAGCAGGTATATGACCTGTATAATGGTGTGATGATACTGAAAACAAAGCATGAGGACAAACCCGGCTCCACCCGCACCCGGGGGAACCGGGATCTTCATCGGCCGCGCGGCCCCGGCGGCACGGCCCCTTATTCTGCAACCCACTGATTATGCCGGTTTACGAATATACCGCCCTTGACGCGGGCGGCAAAAAGACCAGAGGCATAATCGATGCCGACAGCCTGGCCGCCGCCCGGAACAAGATTCGGCAAGGCGGCGGCTATCCGGTCGAAATCAACGAGACTGAACCGGTTTCCAGGAAAAAAGGAGCGCCCGGCAGCTTCCCGGGCCTGTCGTTCCAGCGTATCCGCCGACAGGAAATCCATGTGGCCACCCGGCAGCTTGCCACCATGCTCGGTGCCGGCATCCCGCTGGTCCCGGCCTTAAACGGTCTGATCGAACAGACCACAAACCCCGCCCTGACCAGGATCATTGCCCAGCTCAAGGACGCGGTCAACGAGGGCAACTCCTTTACAGCCGCCCTGTCCGAACATCCGCGTCTCTTCTCCAATATCTACATCAACATGGTCAGGGCGGGCGAGGCGTCCGGTTCCCTTGACGTGGTCCTGGAGCAGCTGGCCGAGTTCGGCGAGAACCAGCAGGCCATGCGGACCAAGATAAGCGTCGCCCTGATCTATCCGGTCATCCTCTCCCTGGTGGGTATCGCCATCCTCTTTCTGCTGCTGACCATTGTCGTGCCCAATATCACCAAGGTCTTTGCCGATTCGGCACAGGCCCTGCCCCTGCCCACCATCATCCTGATCAACGTAAGCGATTTCCTGGCCCGGTTCTGGTGGCTGATCATACTGGCCCTGGCCGCTGTTTTCCTGGCCCTGCGCTATGCGGTCTCCCGCCCCCGGGGAAGGAGGACCTGGGACAGGCTCAAACTGACCATGCCCCTGTTTGGTGATCTCAATATCAAGATAGCCTCGGCCCGGCTGGGCAGTTCCCTGGGCAGCCTGTTGCAGTCAGGCGTGCCCCTGGTCACCGCCCTGCGAATCGTCAGGAACATCTTCAACAATGTCCTGCTCTCGGACGTGATTGACGAGGCCACGGAGGAGCTGGAAAAGGGCGGCACCCTCTCCGGGACCCTGCGCCGGTCCAGGTGGTTTCCACCCATGATCGTCCAGATGATCGCGGTGGGCGAGCAGAGCGCCTCACTGGAGAAGATGCTGACCAGGGTGGCGCAGAACTATGAAAAGGAGGTGGAGGCCAAGATCAAGGCCCTGACCTCGCTGATCGAGCCGTTCATGATCCTGTTCATGGGCGTGATGATGCTCTTTATTGTCCTGTCGATCCTGCTGCCCATCTTTGAGATGAACCAGCTCATCAGGTAGACCGGTGCGGCTCACTCTTTGCGGGTGACCGGAAAACGGGAGCACCCGGGCTCAGGTCACCCGGAAGACTTCCTCGATGGTGGTCTGGCCGGCCAGCACCTTTTGTAATCCGTCCTGGCGCAGGGTCAGCATTTCGCCGGATTCAAGCGCCCGCCTGCGGATCTGGTTGGAGTCCGAGGTGGTGAGCACGAAATTCTTCAGGTCCTCGGTCATGACCATCAACTCGTAGATTCCTATTCTTCCCGTGTAGCCCGTGTTCAGACAGTGACGACAACCGGTACTCCGGTACAGGACGCGGCCGCCCAGGTCCTCGGGCGTAAGGCCCACCTGGGCGAGGTACTCCGGCCCCGGCTCAAATTCCTCGGAACAGTGCGGACAGATCTTGCGTACCAGCCGCTGGGCCAGGATGGCGTTGATCGAGGAGGAGACCAGAAACGATTCCACGCCCATGTCAATGAGCCGGGTTACGGCGCTGGCCGCGTCATTGGTATGGAGGGTCGAGAAGACCAGGTGGCCGGTCAGGGCGGACTGGATGGCGATCTGGGCCGTTTCCAGGTCACGGATCTCGCCCACCAGGATCACGTCCGGGTCCTGGCGGACAATGGTGCGCAGGCCGTTGGCAAAGGTCAGGTCGATCTTGGGGTTGACCTGAACCTGGCTGATCCCCTTGATCTGGTACTCCACCGGATCCTCGATGGTGATGATGTTGATATCCGGCTCGTTCAAGATACTGAGGGCTGAATAGAGGGTGGTCGTCTTGCCGGACCCGGTGGGACCGGTGACCAGGATAATACCGTGCGGCGCCCTGATCAGTTGCAGAAACGTGTCCAGGTCCCGGGGCGACATCCCCAGGTCCGGCAGGGAGAGCAGGACACTGGACTTGTCCAGAAGCCGCATGACCACCCGCTCGCCAAACGAGGTGGGCAGGGTCGAGACCCGGATATCCACGTTGCGGTCGGCAATGCGGATCTCGATACGGCCGTCCTGGGGCAGCCGTTTCTCGGCAATATCGAGCTTGGCCATGATCTTGACCCGGGAAACCAGCTTGGACTGGACATGGCGCGGAGGTGTATACATGTCGTAGAGGATTCCGTCCACCCGTTTCCTGATCTTGACCATATCCTGGAACGGCTCGATATGGATATCACTGGCATTGTCGCGCACGGCCTGGGAAAGCATCAGGTTGACCAGCTTGATCACCGGCGCGTCGCTGGTGTCGTCAAGCAGATCGGCGGTCTCTTCGATCTCGGAAATAATCGCCTCGGGATCCTCCACGTCAATGTCCTGCATGACCTGGTCGGCCCGGTCCCGGCTGTCCTGATCATAGGAGGCGTTGATCGCTTTCGAGATCTCCTCCTGGGGGGCCAGAACCGTTCTGATCCCCTCCCAGTTGAGCAACCGCTGCAGATCATCGGCCTGCTGGAAATAAAAGGGATCGGCCAGGGCGACAAAGGACTCCTCCGGGGTGGCCACCGGGATCATCTTGAATTTTTTCAGGTAATGGATCGGGATCCGGGCGGTAAAAAACGGATCGACCCCGGCGGGCAGTGTCCTCTTCAGCTCCAGACCGCACTGAAGGCTGCGGGCCTCAAGAAGCTGGTCCGCGGAAACATACTTCTGCTGCACCACGATCTCGCCGAGCCTGCCGCCCTTGTCCTTCTGCAGGGCGAGCGCCTGGGCAAGCTGTTCGGGAGTCACCCCGAACGATTCTACCAGAACCTGTCCCAGCGGTTTCATGGTTTTGTCAGAACAGGTGGTTTCGCGGCCGGTGTGGGCGGCGGCGTGACCGGTTTGTTGGTACTGTTCATCCCCATTCGTTTCAGGTTATCGGCGGCCCGCTGCTGCAGTTCCAGAAAACGGGGATCCGGCTCGGCGGGTATCTCCTCGCCGTCTTCCCCCTTCTTGCCGGCCGTCCCTTCAAGAACCGGCGGCGTCAGCCCGATGACCATCCGGTAATACCTGGCGGCTTCGTCCCGCTTGCCCTCCCGCTCGCAGACGACACCCAGGTTCAGCATGGCATAGGGATTATTCGGATCAATCTTGAGGGCCTGTTCAAAGTACTGGCGGGCCAGATGGTAATCCTTCCGCTCCAGTTTGGTAAAGCCGATATCCACCAGGGCCACGGCATGGGCCGGATCAACATCCTTTCTGTAGTTGAAGTCGGGAATGGCGCTTGAGCCTTCCTTGACATACTCCATCACATCCCGCTTCTTGTAATAGAGGGAGGCCAGTTCCGCCGGATTTTCCACGATATGCGGGGTAAGGAAGATAAAGAGATTGGTCTTGTCAACCCGCTCGTTCCTGGTCTTGAAAAGCCAGCCGATCAGGGGAATATCTCCCAGCAGCGGGACCTTGTACTCACCGGAGGAGGTATCCTGACCGATAATACCGCCCATGACCACGGTCTCCTCGTTACGCACGACCACAGTGGTTTTGGCGGTCCGCTTCAGCGTTGTCGGGGTGTTTCCGACCTGGGTTTTGACCTTGCTCACCTCAACAAAGATATCCAGGCGAACCAGGTCGGACTGGTTGATCTGGGGCGTGAGGGTGAGGGTGGTGCCCACGTCCTTGTACTCATACTGATTATAGCCCACGTTGACTGACGCCGAGTTCTGCTGCTGGCTGGTGATATAGGGGACGTTTTCGCCCACCTTGATCTCGGCCTCCTTGTTGTCGGTGGTCAGGATCTGGGGCGTGGCAATAATCTCCACGTCCGAATCATCCTGGTAGGCTTTCAATATCGCGGCCAGGTTCGGGAAAAAGACATTGCCGATCTTGATCCCCTGCTTGATCACCCCGACCGTAAAGCCGGCCGGCATGGCAAAGTTGTCACTGCCGACTATACTGCTTTCCGCGAGCTCCGCCAGGGGGTCGGTCTTGGCTCCGAAGCCGCCGAATCCGATTCCCGTGCCATTGTCGAATTCAGCCCCGCCGGCCCACTGGACGCCGACCTCAAACTGCTTGGACACGCTGACCTCCATGATCAGCGCCTCGATGTACACCATGCGCCTGGGGATATCCAGTTTCCTGATAACCTCTTCCATGACCAGGTACTCGTCATGGGGGCCGATAATGATGAGCGAGTTGGTCTCCTCGTCGGCCATGACCTTGACATTTTTGGAAACCAGGGGCGTGCCGGCCGTGGCGCCTGCCGCGCCGCCGCTTTTTTTGGCCTCGGGCAGCTTGGTCAGGACATCGGCCAGCTCCTTGGCATTGGCGTGCTGCAGGTAGTACACCTGAATCTTCCCCTTGCCCTTGGGGGCGGGGGTGTCGATCTTGGCCAGCAGAGACCTGACCTTCTGAATATTGGCCCGGGAGGCAAAAACGATTAACGAATTGGTCCGCTCATAGGGAATCAGCTTGATGGTTTCCGGCCGCTGCCCCTTTCTGGCGGCCTTGATAAAGAGCTGGCTGACCGCCTTGGATATGTTGGCGGCCGATGCGTACTGCAAGGGGAGCACCACCAGTTCCTCACCGATGGAGGGCACATCCACCGCGTCAATAATCTCCTGCAGCCGCTTGATGTTGGAGAGGAAATCAGTGATGATCAGCATGCCGGAATCGGTATGGGCGATCACCACGCTTGTTTTGGAGACCAGGGGCGCCAGGAGCCGCTTCATCTCATCGGGCGAAGTGTGCGTCAGGGGGATCAACTGGGTAACGACCCTGTCGTCAGGATACAGGGTTCCCGCCTCGCGGATGGTCTCAATGCTCTTGGCCCTGGCCTGGACCGAGGGAATGATCTTGATGACGGAACCACTGGGCACCGTGGTAAAACCATGGACCTCCAGAACCGATTCAAACACGTGATAGGCATCCCGTTCCGAAATCCGGGTCGGGGAGATGATCGTCACCTTGCCCTTGACGGTCCGGTCCACGATAAAATTCTTGCCGGTCAACTCGCTGATGTACTTGATGAAGAGACTGATATCGACATCATTGAAATCAATGGTGATATACCGCTCACCGGTCGCGGCCGAAGACTCCGCGGCCTGAACCGGAAGCTGCAACCCGGCAGACAGGCCCCCCGTGAGCAGAAAAACCAGGAGCAGAATGCCGCCCAGCGGCCTTGCGGCGCGATGTATAATACCGTCTCTATATGTCATCATCTCTTTCATCTTGTCCGAATGTTACGAACCGGGATTCCCGGGCCATGAAAAATATACGCTGTTCTCTTACCTTGGCTCATCGGGAAATGCCAGGGGATGCGGCGCCGGTGTCCGTCGGGTCGGCCGGGGCCGGACAGCCGGTTTTAACCGGGTTTTTTTCCGTGCATTCACCTCGTCGGCGGTGGGGACAGGTTCCGCCTGCCTGGGCTCACGGTAATAATCAGCCGGCGACGGCTCATACGCCGGGCCGCCGCCCTTACGCTCCTCAAGGTTCAACACCTCGTCCCGGCCATTGACCTCCAGGATCACCCTGCCCCGCTCAATGGCGACAATCAGGGCGCCCTGTATACTGTCACCCACCTGGTAGATATCCTGCCTGTTCTTCAGCTTGTCGGCAATAATAGCCCGGGCGTCACGGTCTGCGCCGGAAACCGTTCCCTTCAGGGCCAGCTTCAGCCGGGTGGGTTCAAGGTTCTCTGGTTCAACTTCGTCCTCGACCTGGACCGGAGGCGCGGTAATAACGGCGGCAAAGATATTTCTTTTCGTTATTATGGTATACTCTTCGGTCTTTGGCAAGGATTCCGTCGGGGCGGTGGACGCGGCCGCATCCTGCAGCGCCACGCCCTGTTCCTGGCCGGCCCGGGTGGAAAAATCCAGGAGTCTCTCCTCGAAACGACCGTACCATACCGTCACCCCGACATAGGAGAGGATAAAGAGAAGCACCAGCTTGATAATTACCCGTCCCACGGCTACCTGCCACTCCCCTGTATGATACCGTCAAGGACACCGGAGGCGCCCGTAAACTGAATTCCCGGTTCCAGAAGCGTCCCGCTGACGTTAAAGGCCAGCCTGCCACTTTGCAGCTGGCTCTTTATCAGCGTCACCACGGTTGTATCCTGCAGCCTGCCGAGCAGCTCCGGCCGCGGTTCAATGGTACCGCTGAGCTTGAGCTCACTCATGAACAGCGGTGAGCGCAGGGCCAGGGTGCCGCTGTAATCGGCCCCGAGCAGTTTTGCATCGAGCCGGCCCCGCGCGAACGTCAGAAGCCGGTCGGCATAGTCCAGGGACACCGTTGTCTCGCTGAAGTCAAGCTGGTCCAGGCCAAAGACAGGCTGACGCAGACCAATGAAGCCGTTTGCGACCCGCACGTCCATCCGCATCGTGCCCCGGAGCGGGTCAGCCAGGGCCATGTCATAGGTGCAGGTACCGGACATGGAACCGGACAGCGGCCGGCGCAGCTTCTGCCGGAGCCCGGTCAGAGCGGCCAGGTTCAATCCCTCGAACGTTTCCTCACCTGTTATCCTCCGGGTTTTCAGGTGCAGCAGGGTCCGGCCGCGAACGGTCCCGCCCATTGTCCTGATGGTGTAGCGGAACGGAATCGTTTCCAGACCGGTCAGACGCCGGATATCCGGACGCAACCGCACACTGTCCGCCTCGAAAAGGACCAGGTCGGGATTCTCCCTGGTCGCAAGGCGCATGTCCCCCAGCTCTATTCCCGGGGGCAGGCTGGCCTCCAGGCTTCCGATCCGCCAGAGCCAGGCGGACTGTGTTGTGTTGAGCTCATGCACAAGTCGTTTACGCACGGAATCGGCCGGGAAGCGCCACCAGAGCAGAAGCAGGATCACGGCCACCGTGTAAAAAAGGTAGGCAAGCGACGAGAGTATCCAGCGAATGAACCGGTTCATAGTCCTGTCACCCCTGCTCCGCGTCCCGGTCCGGGTTCCGGTCCAGGCTGACCACCTGCATGATCACGTTCAGGGTGCCCGCATCCTTCTTGTTTTCCTGGATCGAGACCCGCTTCAGGGCCACTATCTTGTCCGGCGCCTCCACCAGCTTCAGGAAATCAACCAGCTGCTGCAGGGTAATCGCCTGCAGCTTCATCTCGACCAGCACCTGTTTGAAGGGTCCGTCATCCGCCGTGGCCGACGGCTTCATGTACGCGATATGCTCCTTGACGGCAGCCTCTGCCGCCTTCTGCTCCAGGAATGAAAAAAGGCTGAAATCACCTTCCCTTGCCTCGAGCTGGTCCTGGAGAGAGTTGGCCTTGCCGTGCAGTTCCCGGTAGCGGGCCTGCAGGGTACTCATTTCAGCCAGGCCCTCCTGGCGCGCCGTGATCCCCTTGCGCAGCCGCTGCCGGCCGTCAAGGAGCGGGAAAACCGCGAACTGCAGAACCAGAAAGAGCAGGACAAAGGCCACGCCCGCCGCCAGGACAAGACGGTCACGCCGGGAGATCCTGATCATGCGCCCTCCCTCAACTGCAGTCGCAGTTCAAACCGGATCATGCCGCTCTCCTTGTCCGCCGCCGCCGACACAATGGCCACATCCGCGAAACGGGGCGACTTGCGCAGGCCGGACTGGATCAGGTTGACGTTGTTGAAGGTATCGGTCATCCCTTTCATCTGCACGGATTCCTGGTCTATCACCATCCGGGCCACCTGGATCCTGACCGATTCCGGCACCCGGGCCGAAATATCGGCCAGGATATTCAACACCCGTTTTTCACCGGAAAAGAGAGGGGACGCGATGGAGGGGGCCTGCACGTCGCGAACATTGGCCTTCATCTGCACCAGGGGATCAACAATCCGGGTCGCCCCGGGAAAGGTCTCCCTGTACATGGTGGTCATCTCCGTTCCCAGCCTGTCATACCTGTCCCTGAGCCCCCGGTAGCCCAGGCCGAGCCAGCTCAGAACGCCGACCAGCAGGATCACGGCGACCGCGACCGCGGCCAGGCGCTGCGGCCCGGAAACAAGCAGCAGGGAAGCCGGGGCAAATTCACCCTTGAGAAAGTTGACGACCTGTCTGCCGCGGCCGCCGTTCCGGACCAGGGCCAGGGCATGGGCCATGCGCGCAGGTTGATACGTTTCCTGCACCCGGGTATCAACCTGCATCCGGGCCGTTTCAACCGAGTCACAGGGAAGCGCCTCCATGGCCAGTTCGGTGGATATCCGGCGCACCAGTTGCGGGTCGGCAGACGGAGCGCCGCCGACCATGACCCGCTCCGGCTGAAAATCCGTCCCGGAGCTGATTGTAAACAACCCGATACTGCGCATTATTTCCGCGCAGAGGTCCCTGGTCAGGCCGGCATCCCTGTCGGAACCGGTCAACGTGCCTGCGTCCGCGGTCGCAACAGGCAGAAACGGTGAAATGGCCAGACGCCTGAAGAAAACCGCCCGGCGGCGATGGACAAAAAGAATGGAAGAGCTGAACCGACCGATATCAAGCAGCAGAAAATCATCAGGCATGGACGGGTCGCGCAGCAGGGAGCTGGCCAGGACAAGATCACGCAGGGTAACCAGCCGGGGACGGAGACCGGCCCGCCGCAGGCTGTCCAGGTCCCGGCCGAGGCGTTCCTTCTCCAGGCAGGCGACCAGAAGAGTGGACCCGCCCTCCCCTGAACCGGTGACCAGGTAGTCCACGACCTGGTCCGCCACCGGCACCGGCAACTGATCCTCCAGCTCCAGGGGCAGAACCTGGTCAATGCGCCTGCGATCGGTAAAAGGAATCCGCAGATTGCGCAGGCTGACCCCGTCAAGGGATACTCCGCAGACACAGACCCCATCCCCCACCGGGACCTGCCCGACAAGCTCAGCCAGGGCCGGGTCCAGGTCCTCGCGGGAACGCAGCTCCACTGAAGCGCAGGCGACAACACGCCTGTCCTGACCGCTGTGACGGACAACCACGGCGGTGACAGAATCATCGCCTATGTCAAGAGCGAGGGTCTGGCGCTTCATCTCTCAGCTTCATCTCCCTGTTTAGCGCACATCCCAGAAAAGCAGGGTCTGGGTTTCGTCCTTGTTGCGCTGCAGAATCCCCCTGCCCACCCGGACCATGTCGCTGTACCCGGCCCGACTGGTTATCTCGAACGCAGAACTGGTCACGGTAATGAGTTTTGCGTCGTTCGTGCTGAATGTGATACCGGCTCCGGCAAGAATGCCTGTAAACCACTGGTCACGGGCCAGGGCGTCCCTGTTGTCCTCGTCCGAGCGGAAATCAATCAGATCCTGAACGATCTCCGGGGTCATGTCCCTGTGCAGGGCCAGGAGAATCTCCGGGGGCGCCGCATTAATATTAATCCTGCCATCCGTGCCGACAACCGTAATAAAATCAGCCAGGGCGGCGTACTCTTCATTACCATAAAAAAGCTCGGGCGTCATTCCCCGAATTCGCAGCAGCTCTTCCTTGAAAAGGATCGGCCCGTTCCGGGCGTCGTAGCCGGGCTCCCTTCCCTGATAATAGGCGGTTTCCGCGCCGTTTGGCCGGTCCCTGTCATCCTTGTCGATCCAGTCCTGGAGGGCGGCGACAAGATCCAGGGCCTGCTGTTCGTCCTCCACCGCGAACCTGCCCGATGTCAGGAACCGTTTCCACAACTCTCTCTGCAGCTCTTCCTGACTGATCTGTTTCACATTCTTGCCGCCCGGCTTTTTGTTCTTCTGTCCGGGCCTGCCCTGTGTTTGTTCCGGCGCCACCAGGGCATTGACCTGGAGCAGGCCGGACAGGTCCCGGACCGAGACCTCAAGGGCAGCCGGCCCGGCCAGGGAACCGAGCAGCTCCGGGTCCAGGGTATTCCAGGAATCATGGGGAGAGTCAAACGTGTTTTCCCGCTGGTCGGCCAGCAGGGCGGCCCGGGCAATGCTGAGGCCGGAACGGGTAACAGCATCCAGCATAACCGCGTCGCGCAACCCCACCGCGGCCTGGATCTGCTGGTTGACCGACGAGAAGAGCTGCACGGTGATCGCCACCATGAAACTGACCGCCATCAGGGTCAGGACCAGGGCCATGCCCTGCTGACCGGTTGCTCTATTTTTTCTTCGCATGGATCAACCCGACAGGCAGCAGAACGCTGGTGGAGAAAATGGTGCTTATCTCCTGCTCCCGGTCCAGCCAGTATTCGAGGACGCAACGCACGGCCACCGGCAGTTTCCGCTCTTCCGCGCCCACACCGGGCTCCGGCACGGTTGTCCAGGATTCGTGTTCATTGCCCTCCTCATCAATATACAGAAAATCAACCGAACGCAGCCGGTCTGAGAGCAGGAATCCCTGATCCTCCAGGTCCGGGGCGCTCAGACCCGCAATATCAGCCGTGGCCAGAGGTATATCGCTGCGCAAAAGGAGCAGTTCCCCCTCGTTGTCCTCATCGGCAACAACGGTATAGGCAAGGTAGGCAACCCCCGGATGATCATTGTCCGGGTCAAAAACGATATGGGCCATGGAGGGGAAGCCAAGGACGTCGGCGGGGTTGCCGTTGATATCACCGTCCTCGCCGATAAACTCCACCCCGTCAATAAGCAGGGCCGAGCTGATATCCTCGCTGATCCGCTGCAGGGCGACACGGGCCCGGTAATAGATCTCGCCCTGGTCGGTGGTGGCCCCGACCACCCGGACGCTGCCGGACAGGGACAGCGACACCATGGAGACCACCATGGTCATGACCAGCATGGCCAGCATGATCTCAAGCAGGGTCATGCCCCGCTCCCGGTTGCGGGCCGGACAGGCTTGCACGGGCGCGTTCATTTCTTTTTCGGCTCCGGCCTGCGCATGACAATCGTCCTGATGCCGTACTCCCGAACTCCTTCATCATCCAGGAAAACCACCAGGTCCACCTGCTTGAGCATGTCGTCCGCCCCGGGAATGCCGGTCTCGGCTTCGCCCACGTCCGTGACCTCGGTCCGCCAGCGAAAGGCCGGAAAATCATTCCCGAAATCGCCGCTGTCGGCAGAAACCTCGTCAAAGCCGGTCAACTCGATCTCGGTCATCTTCTGCTGGGCCAGGAGCGCCGCGTCCACGTAAAAGCGGGAGTCACCGGCAATCGAAACGCTCTGTGACTGCGACCCGATAAGGGTCACAAACGAGATGGCAATGATGGCCACCGCCACCATCACCTCAAGAAAGGTAAAACCTGCCTGGCGCTCTCTGTTCATCCTTCAGACCTCCGCGCCCCATCACTTCCGCAGAAGCGCGACCTAATCTATATACTGCATCCTGTGGAGCAACTCATACTCACCGCCCCGCTCCAGCAGTTCGTCATGGGTGCCCTCTTCCACAATCTTTCCTTGTTTCATGACAATGATCCGGTCGGCGTTCTTGATGGTGGAAAGGCGATGGGCAATGACGATGGTGGTGCGGTGCTGCATCAGGTTTTCCAGGGCCCGCTGCACCTGGCGTTCCGATTCGGTATCCAGGGATGAGGTGGCCTCGTCCAGCACCAGGATCGGCGTGTCTTTCAGCAAGGCCCGGGCTATGGAGACGCGCTGCCGCTCACCACCGGACAGCCTGGCCCCGGACTCGCCGATAACCGTGTCAAAGCCGTTGGGCAGCTCTTCGATAAAATCCAGGGCATAGGCGGCCCTGGCCGCCTCAAGCACCTCTTCCCGGCTGCACCCTTCCCGGCCGTAGGCGATGTTGTTATAGACCGTATCGTTAAACAGAATGGTCTGCTGGGTGACTATGGCAATCTGGCTGCGCAGGGAGAACAGGGTCACGTCCCGCACATCATGGCCGTCGATCAGGAGCGCGCCCTCCTGCACGTCGTAGAACCGGGGAATCAGGTTGGACAGGGTGGTCTTGCCGGAACCGCTCGGCCCGACCACGGCCAGAACCTCGCCCCTGTCCACCCGCAGGTTTATCCCGTGCAGGACCGGTTCTTCCCTGTTATAGGAGAATACAACATCCGTAAACTCAATGGCCCCGTGAAACGGCGGCAGGTCGATGGCATCCTCCTTTTCAACGATCTCGGACTTGACATCAAGGAGGGTAAAGATCCGGTCAGCCGCGGCCAGGCCGCTCTGGATGGTCGAGTTGATCTTGCTGACCCCCTTGATCGGTTCATAGAGCATGATCAGGGCCGTGAGGAAGGCGAGAAACGTTCCCGGAGTGGAGGTGCCCTTCAAAACCTGGTAGCCACCGAACCAGATAATAATAGCCATGGCCAGACCGCCGATGGCCTCCATCAGGGGATGGGAGGTGCTCCGGTAGCGGGTTTCCTTCATCAGGATGGTAAAAATCGCGTCGATTTTCCTGCGGAACCGCATCCGCTCATACTTCTCCATGCAGAAGGCCTTGACAATCCGGGCTCCGGCAATGGTCTCGTGCAGGATACCCGAGGCATCGCCCACGTTCTCCTGGTACGTTGTGCTGACCTGCCGGAATCTGCGGCCGAAATAGACAATGGGGGTGAAGGCGAGCGGAAAAAAGATCAGGGAGAGCGAGGCCAGGCGCCAGTCCATGTAAAAGATGACCCCAAGCAGGCCAATGACCGAGAGCATATCACGCAGCATGCTGATCAGGGCGTTTGAAACCGCCCCCTGGAGCAGGGCCACGTCATTGATGATCCGCGAGGTCAGGCTGCCGGTTGAATGGGTCTGGAAGAAACTCAGCGACAGGCTGTGGATGTGGGTATAGATCTTGTCGCGCAGATCCCGGATCACGCACTGGCCCACCCACTCCAGCATATAGGTGTAGGTAAAATAAAAAATGCCCTTAACCGTGAACAGGGCCACCAGGGCCATGGGCAGAACGTTGAGCAGAAACCTGTCCTTGTTGACAAAAATATCGTCAACAAGGTGCTTTACCATGTAGGCCTGGGCGGCATTGGCCAGGGCCACCATGACCATGGCAAACATGGCAATGATCATCTTGACCCCGTAGGGCCTGATAACCGGCAGCAACCGCGAAACCAGAAGTTTATTCGTCATATATCATATCTTTTCCGGAAACCGGAAAACCTGCCAGGTTCAATGTCGGTTCACGCCCGCGGATCTTTCCCGCAGACCGCAATATACAAGCGCGCACTTCTAAAGGATAGCCAATCCTTTGTCAAGCAAAATAGGGGGTCAAATCTTTACCCTTGACAAGATGACTTCGATGCGGTCAAGAGATCTCCGGAGTTCCTTCTTTTGTTTCACCTTGTCAAGCAGCCGCCTCCGGCCCTGGCTCACGGTGGAGTAATCCACTCCCAGCAGCTCGCCTATCTCACGGTTGTTGAGCCCGCCGTACTTGTACAGGAGGGTCATGAAAATCTGCCTGTCCGTGCCTGTTGCGCGGGAAATATCAGGGATATCTCTTTCCTGTTCCAGGACAGCTGTTATTTCCTCCAGGGACAGGTAGCAGTGGATTTTCTTCACATCCGGCACTTCCCGGTCACGATGACTGCCGAGAAAAGATTCCCGGACCCAGGAAACGAATCCTTTTTCCCCAAGAATACTCTGCCCCACGATTTTGTCACGAACGGACAGGCCGGAAGCCATGTCTTCGGTTATCTGTCTTTTGTACCGCTGTCTCCCGGATCTCGTGTCTCCGCCATACTCGGCAAGAACGGTTTCATGCGTGACAAAATCGAGTCTCCCGGCCTTGGCGACATATCCCGGCAGACTGCTCCACCTGTAGTTCCAGAGGTAAAGCAACCGTTTGTCAGGAGACATCCTTTTTTTGGCGGACACCCTGACCGGGTTCAGGTGGATATAGCGCGAAACCTGCGACAGATAGGCATCCTGCTCCACAAGCACACTCTTATATCTTCCCTGGTACAGATGACCGACCCGCCTGTGGCGACGGTTATAATGCGAAGTGTAGGTGATGTTAAAGTGGCGCATGAATTGCGCGAGATTGCCCAGCGGAGTCTGGAGAAGGAAGTGCCAGTGATTGTTCATCAGCACGAAAGCGTGCAGGATAATGCCATAGGTTTCCAGAGAGCGGGAAAGAATTTTGAGAAATTCATGCCGGTCACTATCGTCCCTGAAAATATCCCTGCGTTCATTGCCGCGGCAGGTGACATGATACAGGGCGTCCGGATATTGTATGCGGAGTGGTCTTGCCATGGGGACAACCTACACTTCCCGCGGCAAAAATGTCAATGATAAAGATTTGACCCCGTATATACCGGGTTGCCTTCCTGGAGGGTGGCCAGGGTGGTGTTGATGGCGCGGCGGAGATGCTCGATACGGTTCAGCATGTAGTACCCGGCGTTCTGCCGCTGGATGTCCTTGATGAGGATCAGGGTGCCGTAAAGTAGTTTGTCGCCGTTGACCAGGGGCAGCTCAAGCTTGAACAGGCCCTCCCGGCAGAGCCAGGTCTCGTCAAGATGGTCGTGGCGGGTCCAGGTGTAGGTTGCGGCGACCTCGCGGAGCGGCCCACCTTCCGGGGCGGGGCAGTCAAGGTGCCGGACGGCGCCGGTTTTATAGACAACAAACTCGGCCATGTCGATCTCCAGGGTCTCCAGGGCCGCGACGATCGTCTGCCAGAGTTTGTCCAGGGTCCCGGCTTCGGCAATGGCGACCTGGTTGTTCAAAAAACTTCTGCGCTCGCGGGTCAGGCCGGTGGCGTCGGACACGTCGTGGAGCCAGTGGTTGAGGCGGGCTGAGCTGAGAAAGGGCTTGAGGCCAACGTAGCGCCCCAGCAGAATGACACCGGTACCGACCACCAGCAGGATAAGGGCGGCGGTCTCGTCTTTTGTGTGGATCATGATGATGGCAACAAAACCCAGCGCCACAGTACAGGCGTAGATGAAGAGCACGGCGCGGCGGTGGCTGTAGCCAAGCCTGACAAGGCGGTGATGCAGGTGGCCGGTGTCGGGACTGAACATGCCCCTGCCCAGGATAAAACGGCGGAGCGGCGCCCACAGGGTATCGATAAGCGGAATGCCCAGGGCAATAACGGGGATAAGCATGGCCGTGGCCACCTGCCCCTTGATGGAGCCGAGAATGCTCAGGGCGGCCAGGGTATAGCCCAGAAAATAACTGCCGCAGTCACCCATGAAGATGGAAGCCGGGTTGAAGTTATACCGCAGAAAGGCGAAAAGAGAACCGCTTAAGGCGGCAAAGCCAAGGGCCTCCAGGGTATGGCCGTTGGTCAGGCAGATGACCAGCATGGTCAGGGAAACAAAGAGACTGATACCCGCTGCCAGGCCGTCCAGGCCGTCGGCCAGGTTCATGGCGTTTATAACCAGGACAAACCAGAAGACTGTGACCGGCAGGGACAGGATACCCAGGTCAACGGCGTTGAAAAAGGGCAGGGAAACGATCTGAATCCTGATGCCGCCATAGTACACCAGGGAGGCCACCAGAACCTGGCCGGCAAACTTGACCGACGGGGGCAGCCGGCAGATGTCGTCCCAGAGGCCCAGGGCGAAAATCAGGACCGCGCCCAGGACATAATACCAGACCCTGAAATCCGCACCCACCAGCTGGTCAAACATGCGCTCGTTAAAAAAGAGCAGGGCCAGGGGGAAGAAAAAAGCGAGGAAGATGGCCACCCCGCCGATCCTGGGAATGGGGGTGGTGTGGACCTTGCGCTCGGAGGGACGGTCGACAATATCCAGGCGGTGCGCCACCTTGCCGACAAAAGGCGTCAGAAAAAAGGACGCCAGAAACGCCAGGAAAAAGGTGAAGATTATAGTGGTCAAGGACGCGGAAAGGTTGAGGTTATGGCCAAAGTCACATTACACCATGTAATACAATACGAATTAATCACATAACACCTCAAAACACAAGCAAATTACGCTGTGTTCCCGGCATGTGACACGCCGTGGCGGCAAAAGGATCAGGATTCGACCCTTTTGAGGCGCAAGACAAGGCGGGCATAGAAGGAGTGGAGGAGCAGAAAAGGCAGAAAGACATAAAGGCGGGCGCTCCCCTGGATGGTGACCATGTAGAGGGCGGCGAACCCCTGGAGCAGGCAGAAACCGTAGTGGATGAGGCTGACCTGCAGGTGGGATAGCCCTGCCTGCTGCAACAGTTGGTAGAGATGGGTCCGGTGCGCCTCAAGGACGTTCTCGCCCCTGAAAAGGCGGCGCAGGAAGGTGAAAAAGGTATCGAAAATGATGTTGAAGAGCAGAAGCGGCATGACCAGGAACGAGGTGTGGGAGTGGTCGTAGCGGGCCGCGATAATGGCCAGAACCGCAAAGACAAAACCGAGAAAGACGCTGCCCACGTCCCCCATAAAGATCCGGGCCGGCGGGAAATTGAGAACCAGGAACCCCAGGGTACCGGCCAGAATGGTGTAGGTGGTGATATAAACAAAGGTGCTGCCGTGCGCCAGGGTGATGCCCAGGAAAAACAGGGCGGCAATGGCGGCGCAACCACCGACCAGGCCGTCCAGGCCGTCCATGAAGTTGACCGCGTTGGTCAGCCCCAGGATCCAGATAAAGGTAAGCGGGTAGGCAAAGATGCCGAAGCTGAGTTGTCCCAGGCCCGGGAGATAGAGGCGGTCCAGGACAATACCGCCCCACATGACCAGGCAGGCGGCGCCCACCATCACGGCCAGCCTGAGCAGAGGCTGCCTGGCCTTCAGGTCGTCCAGAAAAGAGATCAGGGCAATGGAGAGGGAGGCGAGAAAAAAAGTGACCATACAGGTCAGGCTGATATGGGTGCGGTCGCCGAAGAAGTAGATCATCAGCATGCCCAGGCAGAAGGTGACGACTATGGCTACGCCGCCGGAACGCGGAGTGATCTCGGAGTGGCTGGAACGCTGGTTGGGCAGGTCCAGGGCCACGGGCCGACAGCTGAGGAACAGGGCGATGAGGTAGCCGGTAAAGGCCAGCGCCACGAAACTGATAATGTGGAACACCTGTGAATCAGTTGTCATGGTGTACCGTGCTGGGTGAATATTCAGGGATAATCGCCTTCAGGGCAACCCTGATGGCGGAAGCGTCAAGGGTTTCTGATGCCCGCGCAAGGGTAACGAGTTCCGGCAGCAGTTCGGCGCAGGGTCTGGCGTCGCCGTGCAGGACCATGATCTTTTCGTGCGGGGTGGCGGCAATGCCTTCGCCCTCGGTGATGAGTTCCTCAAAGAGCTTTTCGCCCTCGCGCAGACCGGTGAAGCGTATTTCAATCTCGGTGTCGGGTTCGCGGCCGGCCAGGCGGATGAGATCGCGCGCCATCTTGGCGATTTTGATGGGTTCGCCCATCTTCAGGACAAAAATCTCGCCGCCCTCGCCCATGGCCCCGGCCTGGAGGATGAGCTTGGCCGCCTCCTCTATGGACATGAAATAGCGGGTGATTTCCGGATGGGTCACGGTGACCGGGCCGCCCAGTTCTATCTGACGCTTGAACAGGGGGATGACCGAGCCGGAAGAACCCAGCACGTTGCCGAAGCGAACGGCCGTGAAGATGGTGGAGTGGGTTCGGGGACGGCTCTCCGGCAGCCGCGGCTCCGGACAGAGGCGCTCCGAACAGAACGTTCCGTCCCAGGAGCGATGGTCGTAGGCCAGTATGAGCAGCTCGGTCAGACGTTTTGAAGCGCCCATGACATTGGTGGGCCGCACCGCCTTGTCGGTTGAAACCAGGACAAACCGCTCCACGTTATGCAGGACGGCGGCCTCGATGAGCAGCATGGTCGCCGTGACGTTGTTGTCCACCACCACCCAGGGGTTGTTTTCCACCAGGGGCACGTGCTTATAGGCGGCGGCATGGAAGACAACCGCTGGTTTGTGGCGGCTGAAAACCGCCTCGAGAAGCCGGGCGTCCTGCACCTTGCCGAGTACGGCAACATGGTCTGTATAGTTGAGCTCGTGGCGAAGCTCCATCTGGATGGCGTACAGATTTTCCTCGCCCGCGTCGAGGATGATGAGCTGGGCAGGCCTGAACCGCACCACCTGGCGGCACAGCTCCGAGCCGATGGTACCGCCGGCGCCGGTGACAAGCACTGTTTTGCCGGTGAGGTAGCCGCCGATTCTGTCAGTATCCAGACGGGCCTCGGCGCGGCCCAGGAGATCTTTATATGAAATGTCGCGGATGGCCTTGATCGAGACCTTGCCGTTGATCAGCTCGCCCAGGCCCGGCAGCACCTTGAAGGGAAGGCCGGTGTCCTGGCAGAGACTGACCAGCCGTTTCATTTCCTCGCCCGTGGCGGCGGAAATCGAGATGAGCAGCTCCTGGGGGGTGAAGCGCTTGACATGCTCCTCCAGATCCCCGGCCAGGCCCACCACCGGCACTCCGTGGATACGCAGGCCGGTCTTGTGGGGGTCGTCGTCAACTATTCCCACAACAATATACGGCAGATGAGTGTTTTCGTGCGTTTCCCGGATCACCTTTTCCGCGGCATCGCCCGCGCCAATCAGGAGCAGCCGTTTCTTGTCCCGGCCGCGTACCTGCTGAAACAGCCGGCCCGTGCCGGTGGAATTCTGGTAGAAGTACCGGATGGCAATGCGATGACCGCTGATAAAAAGAAAGGTAAAGAGGATGTCCAGGACAAAAACCGAGCGGGACACGCCGTCAAAGCGGGTCGTATAGAGGAGGAGGAGCACAATGACACACTGGGAGATACCCGTTGCCTTGACAATGTTGATCAGGTCTGACATGCCGGTGTATCGCCACATGCCGCGATAGAGCCCGAAAATATAAAAAACCGGAATCTTGATCAGGACAAGCAGGGGCAGAAACACATGGAACTCGGTCACCCGGGGCGGCGGGCTGCCCTCAAAGCGGACCAGGTAGGAGAGATAGATCGCCAGACAGATGAGAACGATGTCCAGCGAGAGCACGAACCAGAACTTGGGGTTTCGCACCAAACTGCTAATGAGCCTGGCATGTATGCGAACGCGCTCTGTGATCCTCATCAAATATCCCCTGCCTGATTCATGGTAACCACGGGATGTCCAACCATCCGTTTTTTCAACCACAATGGTGTAAGCGCTCTCAGGGGCCGCAGGTTTGTGCAGGCGTGCAAAGATACGGTGCCTGTGAGCGCTTACGTTCCATCTGTGTCAACGTCTGCGCCAAATAAATCACATCACCCCCCTAAACACAAGCACCCTTTTTCCCCTGACCTGTTTCTATGGCCCCACGGCCCGGCCACCTCCAACCGCACCGCCGGCGCGCCTCCCGGAATCAGACGTGACAAAGGAGAGGAGGATGAGGCCGAGGATGAAGAAGATGATAATGGAGAGCAGGGCATTGCGGGAAGAACCGCTGAAATGACGGATCATGGCAAAGAGGAAGGGGCCCCAGATGGCGGAGAACTTGCTGACCACCGAGTAGAAACCGAAAAACTCAGCCGGGGAGCCGGCGGGAATCATGGCGGCGTAGAAGGAACGGCTGATGGCCTGGGAGCCGCCCAGGACCAGGCCGATGATACCGCCGAGGATAAAGTACTGCGCGGCAGAGTCAATGAAATACCCGTAGACAACCACCCCGCACCAGATACCGAGCGAGAGCATGATGGCATGCTTGCTGCCGATCATCCCGGCTATCCGGCCAAAGAGGAGCGCCCCGAAGATACCCACCACCTGGACCAGCAGCAGGGTCCCCATCAGGGCGGTTGAGCCAAGTCCCAGCTCCTGTTTACCATACATGGTGGCCATCTGGATCACGGTCTGGATGCCCTCGTTGTAGACCAGAAAGGCCAGCAGAAACAGGGCCAGGCCCCTGAGACGACGGACGTGGTTCATGGTCTGCCGGACCCGGGCAAAGCCTTGGCAGAGGTAGAACAGGGCGCTGCGGGCGGTGTCGCCCTCCCCTTCCCTGTTTCGTGGTTCGCGCAGGAGCCGGGCCGTGACCAGGGCAAAACCGCCCCACCACAGGGCCGCGCCCAGCATGGCAAGCCGGGCCGCGGCCGGAGCGCTCAGGCCCAGTGTATCGTGGAAGGCGATCAGGAGCAGCGAGGTAGCGAACTGGAGGCCGCCGCCCACGTAGCCAAAGGCGTATCCTTTGCTGGACACGCGGTCCTCATCACCCGGAGCGGCGATCTGGGGCAGGAAAGCGTCGTAGAACACATTGCCGCCGACAAACCCGATCTGGGCCAGGACAAAGAGCAACATGGTCGGCCAGACCGCGCCCGGTCCGCACAGGGACAGCAGGGCGGCGCTGAACACGCCCAGGGCGCAGAAACTCAGCAGAAACCGCTTTTTGGCGGCGGCAAAATCGGCAACAGCCCCGAGAACCGGGGCCAGGACAAAGACGAACAGGGCGGCGGCCGACACCATGAAGCCCCACAGGGTCTCGGCCGCGACCGGGGTAGAGCCGATACGCAGCCCCCCGGGCGGGACCACCACCCCGGCAAAGTACATGGGCAGAACAGCCACGGCAGTGGTGGTGACATAGGCCGAGTTGGCCCAGTCATACATGGCCCAGCCGAAAATGACCCTCTGGTCACCCTGGACAGTCTCTGATGGATCAGGCCTCATCTCTGCGGGGCGACAAGGAAAAAAGGGCGCGTTCTATCCGTGGCTGAATCTGCTCGAGCAGGTCTTCGCGTTCAAGGTAGGGACAGGGCTTGTCGTAGGGGAAGCGGCGGCACTGGTCCGGCCGGACCTCGTGGATGGTGCAGCGCCTGATCATCCGGTCCCGCGCCTGGAAGATGCAGGAGCCGTCTTTCCTGACCTTGAAGGTGTTTCTGTTTTCCAGGTACCGCCTGCGCGCCTCGCCGTCACTGATCCTGAAGTGACGTGCCAGGCGATTGATATCCGCAGCCGTGAGCAGGAGAACCGCCCCTTCCAGGCGGTAGCAGCAATAACCGGGACAGTAGTTGCAGTAGATCATTAAAAGCAGAGGCCGCAGTCGGGACAGGTGGTGGTTTCGGTGGTAAAGGAACAACCGCAGGCCGGGCAGATGGCCCGGCCGGCATCCGCGTCATAGGCGGCCTCCAGGTAAGTGGTGTCGTGCTCCATCAGGCTGGTTGACCTGGCATGCTCCCGGGCCAGTATCCGGGAAACCTCGGCAAGATCGGCGGTCCGGGCCTGGAGCCTGACCTCGCCGCCGCCGCAGCATCCCTTGCCGCAGGTGCCCGCGTCACCGGCTATGATCGTGGGGATTCCCTCTTCGCGCAGCCGGGCCTGGACGGTCTTGATATTGAGGATCTGCCCCTTCATGATATCGGCCAGGTCATCGTCCGGGGTGATTTCCCGGATCTCCTTTCTGCCCTGTCCGGCCTGGATCTCCAGCAGCCGGGCGCCGCTGACAAGATCAATGCCGCATTCGGCGCAGGTGAGGATATCGGCCCGGTACTCATCATGGCATTGCGGGCAGTACTGCAGGTCCGGTTCGATTCTGAACTGTATTTTTCCCATTTCCCTCCTCCCTTCCAAAGGAGCCGGGACCTGCCCCTTTGTGGTTCCCCTGAATGATTCAGGGTTACAGGATGAATCTGCTCAGATCATCGTTATCCGAAATGTCGGCAAGTTGCCTGCGGACATAATCAGCAGTGATGGTGAAATTTTTCCGCTCCATCTCAGGGGCTGCGAAGGAGATTTCGTCAAGCACCCGTTCCACCACGGTATGGAGCCGGCGGGCGCCGATGTCCTCGGTTCTCCGGTTGACCTCGACCGCGATCCGGGCCATTTCGCGCTTGGCCTCGTCGTCAAAGACCAGCTCGATACCCTCGGTTGCCATCAGGGCAGTGTACTGCTTTATCAGGGCGTTTTGCGGCTCGGTGAGGATGCGACAGAACTCCTCCTCGCCCAGGGCGTGCAGCTCCACCCGGATGGGAAAGCGGCCCTGCAGCTCGGGCGCCAGGTCAGAGGGCTTGCTCATGTGAAAGGCGCCGCTGGCGATAAACAGGATATGGTCGGTGCGCACCGGGCCGTACTTGGTGGTGACCGTAGTGCCCTCGACAATGGGCAGCAGGTCGCGCTGGACCCCTTCCCGGGACACGTCGGGCGAACCGGACGAGCCGCCGCCCCGGGCCGCGATCTTGTCGATTTCGTCCAGAAAGACAATGCCTGACTCCTCGGTGCGGCGGATGGCTCGTTCGGTGACGCTCTCCATGTCCACCAGGTTCTCGGCCTCCTCTTTCCTCAACATTTCCAGGGCCTCGGCCACCTTCATCCTGCGGAACCTGGTCTTCCTGGGGAACATCTTGCCAAAGGCGTCCTGGAGGGATGACTGCATCTCTTCCATGCCGGAGGCGGAAAAGACCTCGACCATGGGCATAGCGGCCTGGTCTGTCACCTCGACTTCAATCTCCCGGTCGTCAAGCTGACCGGCCCGCAGCATCTCCCGCAGCTTCTCCCGGGTCGAACCGGAGCCGCCTGCCGGGTCCGCGACGGACTGCTGCTCGCCGTAGGAGAGCGCAATCACCTCCGGGTTCGCGGCCGTAGGCGGGACCGGCGGTTCCATACCGGGCAGAAGACGGTCCAGGACCTTTTCCTCGGCCAGGGCCGCAGCCTTGTCCCGCACGTTTTCCTGCTCCTCGCTTTTGACCATGTTGACGGCCAGCTGGGTCAGGTCGCGGATCATGGACTCGACATCCCGGCCCACGTAGCCCACTTCCGTGAACTTGGAGGCCTCGATCTTGATGAAGGGCGAATTGGCCAGCTTTGCCAGACGCCGGGCGATCTCGGTCTTGCCCACGCCGGTGGGACCGATCATGATGATGTTCTTGGGCGCGATCTCCTCGCGCAGGGGCGGTTGCACCTGGCGGCGGCGCCAGCGGTTGCGCAGGGCAATGGCCACGGATCGCTTGGCATCGTTCTGGCCGATAATATAGCGGTCCAGCTCCCGGACTGTTTCGCGGGGGATCAGGTCTCGTGAATCGTTCATAACGTTATAACTTCTCAAGGACTATGTTCCGGTTGGTGTAGACGCAGATGGAACCGGCGATTTCAAGGGCGGAGCGGGCAATTTCCCCGGCGCTTAAATCCGCGTGGCGGACCAGGGCCGTGGCCGCGGCCTGGGCATACGGCCCGCCCGAGCCGATGGCAAGGATGCCGTCGTCGGGCTCGATCACGTCGCCGCTGCCCGAAAGCAGAAAGGAGTGCGTGGTGTCCACCGCGATGAGCAGCGCTTCCAGGCGGCGCAGGATCCGGTCGGTGCGCCAGTCCTTGGCCAGTTCAACGGATGAACGCAGCAGGTTACCGTTGTACTGCTCAAGCTTCTGCTCCAGCTTGTCATACAGGGTAAAGGCGTCGGCCGTGGCCCCGGCAAAGCCGGTGATCACCTTGTCGTTATAAAGGCGGCGGACCTTGGTCGCCTGATGCTTGACAATGGTGTCGCCGAACGAGACCTGGCCGTCACCGGCCACGGCAACCTCGCCCTTGTGGCGCACGGCAAGAATGGTTGTGGAACGTCGTTGCTGCATCATCTTCAGAAAATCATGTCTGGGTTATTTCCCGGCCATGGGGTGGGCGGCGTCGTAGACCCGGGTGAGGTGATCCATGTTCAAATGGGTGTATTTCTGGGTCGTTGACAGGCTCACATGGCCAAGCAGTTCCTGGACCAGCCGCAAATCCGCCCCCATCTCCAGCAGGTGGGTGGCAAACGAGTGGCGCAGGGCATGGGGCGTCACCTCGGCCGAAATCCCGGCCCGCAGGGCATACGTCCTGACCAGGCGTTCAACACTGCGACTGGTCAGCCTGGTGCCGCTGCGGTTAAGAAACAGAGCTTCCCTGTCCACCTTTTTACCCTTGCCCGCCAGGACCGCCAGATGACTCGCGCGGCTCGGAAAGTAGTGTTGCAGGGCCTCGGCGGCCGCGCTGCCAAAGGGGACGATCCGCTCCTTTTTTCCCTTGCCGGTTACCCTAACCATTCCGGTGTCAAAATCAAGATCATTTATGTCGCGTGACACGAGCTCCGAAACGCGCATGCCGGTGGAATAGATAAGTTCCAGGATAGCCGTGTCCCGGGCCGCGAACCGGTCCCCTGGACCGGGCTCCTCAATGAGGGAAAAGACCTCGTCCACGGTCAGGAAGACAGGCATGTGCGCTCCCTTTTTCGGGTTGGCAATACCGGCCAGGGGATCAGCCGCCAGAACGCCGCGGCGGCACAGAAAACGAAAAAAAGAACGCAATGCCGAGAGCTTGCGACCGACCGTGGCGCTTGAATTGGTCTGGTAGAGCGAGGCCACGAACATCCGGACGTCCTCGGCCGCGACCGGCCCATCTTCCCTGCCCCCTGCACGCAGGAAGTCATAAAACTCCCCCACATCGTGCAGGTACCCATCCACCGTATGCCCGGAATAGCCCCGCTCCACCTCAAGCCATTGCCTGAAGGCGGATATGTGCGCTGTTGCATCCATGCCTCATTTGTACCACAGGGAACGTAACTCGTCACAGGGTTTGTAACTCTGCGAGTTTACCTGACCACTTACCAGCGAACTGAAAAAAAAAGGGGGGCAGACCCCTTTTCTCTCTTTTCTCTGCGCTATTTCCTCTCGCGCCACTCCTGAAACTGGAGAACGACGCTGTAGATGACCGGCAGAACCAGGAGATTGAGGATGAGGACTGTGATCATGCCGCCGAGCATAGGCGCGGCGATACGGTGGGTCACGTCCGAGCCGGTGCCGCTGCTCAACATGATGGGCACCAGGCCCGCCATGGTCGATACCGCGGTCATGGCCACCGGCCGGACCCTGCGCGAGGTGGCGATCTGGGCCGCATCGGCGATGTCGGCCCCGGTGAGCAGGCCGTCTGATGAGGCGGCCCGGCGCTTTTCTATTTCCAGGTCGATAAAACTCAAGACCAGCACCCCGATCTCGGCGGCCATGCCGGCCAGGGCGATAAACCCGACCGCCACCGCCACCGACATGTTATAGCCGTTGACGTAAATCAGCCAGATACCGCCGATCAGGCCAAAGGGGATGGAGAGCATGACGATCACCGGCTCGGTCATGTTGCGGAAGTTCAGGTAGAGGAGCAGGAAAATAATCAGAAGCGTTGCCGGCAGGACGATCCGCAACCTTTGTGCGGCCCGCTCCATGTACTCGAACTGACCCGACCAGGTCAGGGTATAGCCGGGCGGAATGGTGACCTGCTCGGCCAGGGCCTGTTTTGCCTGGGCCACGAAGCCGCCGATGTCCGAGGTGTTGATATCCACGTAGATCCAGGCATTGGGCCGGGCATCCTCGCTCTTGATAACCGGCGGACCGCGCCGCAGTTGCAGCGTTGCCACCTGGGCCATGGGCACCTGGGCGCCGGTAGGGGTGGAGATAAGGATCCGTTTCATGGACTCGATATCGTCGCGCAGCTCGCGGGGATAGCGCAGGTTGACCGGGTAGCGTTCCAGCCCCTCGACGGTCCGGGTGATGTTCATGCCGCCGAGCGCGCTCTGGATAACGTCCTGGACATCACCCACGGTCAGGCCGTAGCGCGATGCCCGCTCCCGGTCAATGTCAAAGTCGAGATAATACCCGCCCACGGCCCGGTCGCCAAAGGCGGACAGGGTCTCGGGCAACATCTTCATAGCCTGCTCGATCTCCTTGGACAGCCGTTGCAGAACATTCAGGTCCGGACCGGACACCTTGATGCCGATAGGGGTCTTGATGCCGGTGGAGAGCATATCGATCCGGGTCTTGATCGGCATGGTCCAGGCATTGGCCACGCCGGGGAAATTGATGGCCTTGTCCATCTCGGCCATCAGCTCCGAAGTAGTCTTTTTCGGGTCGGGCCACTGGTCCCTGGGCTTGAGGCGGATGGTGGTCTCCATCATGGAGAGCGGCGCCGAGTCTGTCGCGGTCTCGGCCCGGCCCACCTTGCCGAAAACGTGGTGCACCTCGGGAAAGGTGGCCAGGATCGCGTCGGTCTGCTTGAGCAGCTCCTTGGCCTTGGTGATGGAGATACCCGGGAAGGTGGTGGGCATGTACAGGATGTCGCCCTCGTCGAGCGGCGGCATGAACTCGCTGCCGAGTCGGTTCAGCGGTACAACGGTTATTGCGAGCAGGGCCACGGCCATGATCAGGGTGATCCAGCGAAAGCGCATGGCCGCCTTCAGAAACGGCGTGTGCAGCAGGTGCAGGAGTCGGTTGACCGGGTTCTTCTGTTCCGGGACGATCCGGCCCCGGACTAAATAGCCCATCATCACCGGTACCAGGGTGACGGCCAGGATGGCCGAGGCAGCCATGGCATAGGTGGCGGTAAAGGCCAGCGGGCTGAACAGCCGACCTTCCTGGGCCTGCATGGTAAAGATGGGCAGAAAGGAAACCGTGATCACCAGAAGCGAAAAAAACAGGGCCGGGCCCACCTCGCGCGACGACTCCCCGATCACCTGCCAGCGCTCGTCATTGGTGAGGGCGGCTCCCTTGTCCTCCCCGGCCAGGGCCAGGTGTTTGTGGGCGTTCTCCACCATGACGATGGCGCCGTCCACCATGGTGCCGATAGTGATGGCGATCCCGCCCAGGGACATGATATTGGCGTTCAGCCCCTGCCAGCGCATGACGATAAAGGCCATGAGGATACCCAGCGGCAGGGTGATGATGGCGACAAAGGCGGACCGGGCATGGAGCAGAAAGAGGATGACCACCACGCTGACAATGAGCAGCTCCTGCATGAGCGAGGTATTCAGGCTCTTGACGGCCCGCTCGATCAGGTCACCCCGGTCATAGACGGTAACGATCTCCACCCCTTCGGGCAGTCCGGCTTTCAGTTCCTCAAGCTTGGCGCGGACATTCTGAATTGTGGCCAGGGCGTTTTCGCCAAAACGCATGATGACCACACCGCCGGCCACCTCGCCCTCGCCGTTCAAATCAACAATACCGCGGCGCAGCTCCGGTCCGATCTGGATATTTGCCACGTCTCGCAACCGGATGGGGGTACCGTTCGCGTCCACGCCCACAGGGATGGTTTTCAGGTCGTCCAGGTCCTTGATATAGCCCAGGGCGCGAACCATGTACTCGGTTTCGGCCATCTCGACCAGACGGCCGCCCACGTCCTGATTGGAACGCTTGATGGCCATTCTCACCTTGGCCAGGGGAATGTTATAGGCGGCCAGGGCATTGGGATCCACCTCGACCTGGTACTGTTTGACATAGCCGCCCACCGAGGCGACCTCGGCCACGCCCTGCACGGTCTGAAGCGGGTAGCGCAGGTACCAGTCCTGGATGGATCGGAGCTGAGCCAGGTCATGTTTACCGGTTTTGTCGACCAGGGCGTACTCGTAAACCCAGCCAACCCCGGTGGCGTCCGGCCCCAGGGTCGGAGTGACACCGGCGGGCAGCCGGCCGCTCACGTAGTTAAGCGATTCAAGAACCCTGGAGCGGGCCCAGTACATGTCGGTGCCGTCCTCAAAGATGATGTAGATGAAGGAGAGGCCGAAAAAGGAATAGCCCCGCACCACCTTGGCATTGGGTACGGCCAGCATGGCCGTGGTCAGAGGGTAGGTGACCTGGTCCTCCACCACCTGGGGCGCCTGGCCCGCATAGGGGGTGAAGATGATGACCTGCACGTCCGAGAGATCCGGGATGGCGTCAAGCGGCATGGTTTTATAGGACCAGAGACCGACCGCGGCGATGATGGCGGTGGCGATCAGGACCATGAGCCTGTCCTTGAGGGAGCTGCTGATAATGGCTTGAATCATTTCTTTTCCGTGACGGCTTTATTTTTTTCCCGGATCCGTGGGCATTCACCAGCGCCACCGGTGAACGCCCGCGGATCCGGACTGTTTTTCCCTTATTCTGTCTTCTGATTTCCTGCTTCTGTTTTCTGACCGGCAGGGTCGGCCATCTGCATGACGGGGTCCATCTGCTGTCCCTCGTCTTCTGTCTTCTGGCCACTGGCTTCCGGCTTCTGGTTAAGCGATTCCATCATCTTGGCGGTGGCTTCGCGCAGCTTGGATTCGGAATCGATAAGGAACTGGGCCGACGTGACTACGGTTTCACCGTCGCGCAAACCCTTCAGGACCGCCACCCTGCCGCCGGACTCGATACCGAGGGTGACCTTGCGCGGCTCGAACTTGCCAGGTTCCGTGACCACGAAGACCTGCTCGCTCTTGCCGGAGCGAACCACGGCCTCGGACGGGATGACCACCACGTTGTCCAGGGTGTCGGCCTTGATGGTGATCTCGGCAAACATCTCCGGCTTAAGGAGAAGGTCAGGGTTGTCAAAGAGCAACCGCACCTTGATGGTCCGGGTCTTGGCCTCGGCATACGGGTAGATATAAGAGACAACACCGGTAAAGGTCCGACCCGGCAGGGCGGCCAGGGTCATCTCCACCCTGTCGCCGATATTGACCCAGGAGAGTTCGTACTCATAGATGTCAGCGTACACCCAGACCCGGGAGAGATCAGCGATCATGTAGAGTTCGGTCCTGGGCGTCACATACTGGCCCTGGCGGGCGCCGATCTTGGTCACGATCCCGGCAAAAGGCGAGTGGATATGCAGGTTTTTCCTGACCTTGCGGGTCTTTTCCAGCTCCCGGATCTGGTGTTTCGGCACGTCCAGGAGCTTGAGTCGCTGCAGGGCGCTGTCCAGCAGGTTTTTGGCCCCCTCGCGCACATCTTGTATTTTGCTGTCCCGGAGCGCCTCCATATTGTTCAGGGCCAGGAGATATTCCTGCTGGGTGGCGACCAACTGGGGCGAGTAGATACTGAGCAGGATAGTGTCCTCCTCCACCTGTTCGCCGGTCTTGTCGATGTAGAGCTCATCGATCCACCCCTCGGTCTTGGGATGGAGCCTGGCCATGCGTTCCTCGTTGTAGTCCACCCGGCCGACGGCCCGGACCGTCCGGCTCAGAGAAGTCTTTTTCGCGATCGCGGTTCGGACCCCTATATTCTGCACCATGACCGGGTCGATCCTGACCGTGCCGGAAGGCTCACCCGAACCGGAGTCACCGTCGGCATACACCGGCACATAATCCATACCCATGGCATCCTTGGCCGGAACCGGCGAGGTGACGTCCGGGTTCATGGGGTTGCGGTAAAAGAGGATCTCGCGCTCCCCGCTTTTGGCCTGATTCCCCTCGGCATAGACCGGCTCATAGTCCATGCCCATGGAGTCCTTGGCCGGGACCGGCGAGGTGACGCTGGGATTCATGGCATTCCGGTAAAAGAGAGGTTTGCCCTTGTCTTCCGAACCCGGCGCGGCCGCTTCGCTTCCGGTGGAGGCGGACCGGACCGGCGCCTGCCTGAGGGCCGCGACATAGCCGATACCGGCGCCGATCGCCAGCATGACCAGCGCGATTATGAGGTTCTTATTCATTTATGTTCTCCCTGCCAACGGCGGCGCTTAACCGGGCCACGGCCTGGTTGACGCTGCTCAGTGAT
This sequence comes from Deltaproteobacteria bacterium, assembly GCA_024278495.1. Classification (GTDB taxonomy): domain Bacteria; phylum Desulfobacterota; class Desulfobulbia; order Desulfobulbales; family Desulfobulbaceae; genus UBA10518. The sequence goes on along the minus strand of JAJRTB010000074.1, from coordinate 7,889 downwards.
TTCCAGTAACGTGTTTCATAGTTGTACAACGCTGTCTGGGCCCGGACCAGGTTGAGAAAATCCACCTTGTTGACCTGGTAGCCGGCCAGCATCGAATCCAGGGTCTGACGGGCCTGGGGAATGATCCCCTCTTTCAGGAGATCAATCTCGTCAACAGCGCGTCTGTAATCGCTGATGGCCCGATCAACCCGGGCCAGGACATTGTTTTCCGTGTTTTCCAGGGCCCGGCGCCGGCGGATCTCCTCGTAGCGGCTCTGGCTCACCGCCCTCTCCTTCTCGGTCAGGTTGAAAAACGGCAGGGTCATGGAAAAGGTGAAGGTGGCAAAATCGGACCGGTCGGAGCCGTCCGGATTCTCGCCGTTACGAAACCCGTAGGCCGCCCCGGCCATGAAGTCCGGATAGTATTTCAACCGGGCCAACTCCACCCGGGCGGCGGCCGCCTCCAGCCTGCTGTTCATGTCCCGCAGGGCCGGGTTGCCGCTGCGGGCCATCTCCTGCAGATCGCCAGGGTTCGGCAGCTCCGGAACCTTTTCCGCCACCTCGTCAGGCAAAACAACCGGGGCGGCGCTCTCCCGATCGAGCAGGGCGTTGAGCCGGATGGCCTCGTTTTTGCGCATGTTGACCAGGCCGATCCGGTTGTCCAGCAGCCTGGACAGCTCGAGCTGGGCCAGGAGCACATCCTGCTGCAGTCCCTTGCCGACCCGGTACTTGGTCTCGGCGATATTGTTGAGCTGGCGAAAGAGTTCCTGGTTACGATCCACCGTGTCGATGGCCCGGTCAAGATAAAAGAGGTTCCACCAGACGGTACGCACGTCCTGGATGAGCAGGAGCTGTTTCTCCCGGTAGCGGAACCTGGCTGCCCGGCTCTCGAACTCGGCGGCCCTGCGCCGCAGGGAGAGTTTGCCGGGAAAGGGCAGGGCCTGGTTCAGGCCGATCCGCATCTGGGTCATGGGTTCCTGGGTGGTGGACAAGGTATCGGTGGGCAGGTTGAGGGCCCCAAATGACAGGATTGGATCAGGCAGGGCGCCGGCCTGGTCGGGAACATCGGCCAGGGCGCGGGCCCGGGCCTCAAGGGAGGCCAGATCCGGGTTGGCCTGCAGGGCCAGGCGCACCGCCTCATCAATGGTCAAAACGTCGCCGCCGGCGCCCCGGACTTCAGCCGGGCTCGTCCAGGCCAGCATAAGCGCGCTGGCAAGAACGACAAACAATTTTTTTCCTTTTTCTTTCATCGCAACCACGTGATTTGTCCTTTCTGAATTCGTCATTCCCTGTACAGCCCTCCGGTTCCGCGGCCATGGAAGACGGCTTGGGCGGTATCTTCGGCCAGGGAACGACCCGCGTGTTCCCGGGGGACAACCAGGGTAAATGTCGCCCCCTGCCCCAGGGTACCGGCAACGGAAATCGTGCCCCCCATGTCCTCGATCGACTTCCTGCAGCCGGCCAGGGCCAGGCCACGGCCGTCGGGTTTGGTGGTAAAAAAGGGCCTGAAGATTTTCTCAAGGTGCTCGGGGCGTATGCCCGGCCCTTCATCGCGGACGACCAGGGTGCAGGACTCCCCGCCCCGCTCGGAGGAGATGTAAATATTCCTGCCCGGCCCGGAAACCTCCAGGGCGTTTTCAACCAGCCGGTCCAGGATCCACCCCACCTGGCCGGGATCTATCCAGGAGGGACAGCCCTTCGGGTCCGGTTCAGTCACGAAACTCACCCCCTTTTCCGCGGCAGTCTTCCGAAAAGAGCGGACCCGCTCCCGGATAACCTCGTTGAGGTCATGGGAGAAGGCGCGGCTCTCTTCCGGCCCGGCATAGGAGGTCAGGATATCGACCATTCTCTCCAGTCGTCTCAGTTCGGCCCGGATATTTTTGTTTCCATCTTCAGCCGGCTGGACGCCGCCCTGGTCAATCATCTTCCGCAGGGCCGCGAGGATCTCCTTCATCTCGTGGGCGACCGCCGAAGCGGCCCGGCCAAGGATAATGACGTCATTGTCGATCATCCTTTTTTTCTGATATCCCTTTTCCCGGTCCGCCAGCCAGCCAAGCATCGTGCCCACCAGGAGAAAGACAAACACCTGCGGCGCCAGAGTGGCCAGCCCGACGTGGCCGCCGGGATAGGACAGGATGTAGACCGTATAGAGAAAACTGACGATCAGGGCAACCATGAAACCGCTGTTTCGACCAAACCAGAATGCCCCGAGGAGAATGGGGAGGAAATAAAGTTCCCTGTGGAGGACATGAAATGTCATGTTGTCCCCGGCCGTGCTGAAGTGGAGCACGGTTATAACCAGGATCAGCACCCCGACAATGGTCTTGCGGAGGGGAGATGGTGCGGTGTTCATTTTTCCTTCCTCACGCCGGGCGGACTGGAACAGTCCAAGCTGCAGCGTTACTAATTTTGATTATACCGTTGGCGGGACAAATGGGCAACCGAAAAGATGTTCGGAACAGTTCAACTGTCACGGGTCACGGCATCTAACCTGCCCGGCTTTTCAGACCGACACCGTCGCCCGCAGCAGGTTGAAGACCAGGCCGACCGGCCCCCCGTTCCCCGTCTTGCCGGTGAGGAGCAGAAAGGCGCTCCAGGCCCCGACAACCGTGGCGCTTAGAACCAGCAGGCAAACAAGGGCAACAGCGCAGGTCTCACCCATGCTCCGAATATCAGCTTCCCGCTCCTCCTCATCTTCGGGTCGAGTCGGCTCGGACCGACCGCTAAATAATATTTCCATATTCCTTGTCCTCCAGGAGCCGTGGCCGGCCATAAGACCCGGGCGCCGCCTCCGTACTTTCGATCATTGTTGCAGGTCAACGTGTATCTCCTGCCCCCATCATAGCAAGAGACATGCCAGAAGACAAAACCACCCCGGCCCCTTATCCATCATACTGAATTTCTGCCGGAATAATAATGCGCGAAAAACAGGCGGGACAACCGGGAAACGAGGCGGTGTCCAGGAACTGGACAGTCGGCGGGGTCAAGCGGTACAGATCAGGACACCGGGCCCCTGTGCTGGCAGGAAAGAGGCGGCCGGGCAGATGCAGCGCTGGTTGCCTGAACCCAGGCAGCCGGACATACAAAAAAAAACCGGCTCCCCGAAAGAGACAAGGACGGGGAGCCGGGCTGAAAAATGGGTTTGCTGATCAGGAAAAACTCAATCAAAGTCGCCCGCGGTCACGTCCTCGGGCACGCTTTTAAAGGTGAGGATGCGTTTTTTTCCCTTGTCTTTTCCTCCATCACCCTCAGGCTCGTGCGACCCGGCACGCTCAGCGGACACGCCGGGGAGCCCGGCAAGCTGTTCCCTGTATGCGTGGTAGATCTTTTCCTTTTCCGCGCCGATGGCAACCAGTTCATCAAGCAGGACGTCCCGTGTCGTCCCGTCGGCGCGGGAAATTTCATTCCTGATTTCTTGCTGGCGCGTGTCCACACCACCTATTTCCTTTTCCAGGCCCGCCTTGACGAAACGGGCCTCCCTGCCGACGGAGCGGTCCAGGCGGCCCGCGTCCACATCCCTGATTATGCCGGAGTACAGCTCATAAAAGGCCGCCTCGGACGAAACCGGCGCCGCCGAAGCCAGGCCGGGAAAAAACAGCAGGAAAACAAGGGCAAGGATGGCGGCCGGGTTGGGGCGCCGACAGGCAGTTTCTTCTCTGGGCATGATACGTTTTCCTCCTTTGTTCCAAGGGGTTGGCCCGGTCCATGGTCTTAAGGAAGGGGCCGACCAGGACCGGACAGGCATGGTTTGTTAATACGTCATATACAGCCCGACAACAAATGTATCAATGTCTTCCTCGCCCGGGGTATCGTTTTTGAGTTTCTCGAAACCGGCCTTGATGTTGGCGTTATGCCCCTTGACGTAATAGGTCAGGCCGATGCGGAAAGCATCCCAGTCACCGGCTCCGCCGGCGCCGTCGCTGTCCCACTGCTCATACATGACCCACGGCTGCCACTGGTTGATATAATAGCCGAGCTGCCCGAAAAAACCGCTGCCCTGCGACTGATTCGCCGCAACCGCTCCGGAGAACGCCACTCCTGTTTTCTCGCTCGCCAGGGGGTTTGGCGTGTCGTCAAGATCCAGGCTGTTATAGGCGGCCTCGGCGGTAATGGAGCCGGGCCCGAGCGGATATTCGCCAAAGGCGTCCAAGGTAAAGAAACTGTAATCGACAAGCTTTCCGGTCACACTGTCAACCGCCACGTCGCTCTGAGTGTCATACCCGGCGCCCAGGGCAATAGTCTTTTTGTTGCCCAGGTAGGTGGATGAGTTGAACAGGCCGCTTTCGGCATCAAAAAAGTTGAACTGAATCCGGCCGGTATACCGTTCCGAATCCGTCACCCTGGTGGCGGGATCCTGTCCCTCGTACACCCCGAGATAGTACTTGAAATGGACCGTATCAGTAAAGGATGTCTTGCCGAACAGGGAAAAACCCAGGTCCCGGACCACAACATCGCCGAGGAGCCCGTTCTTGGTTCCCGCCAGGCTGCCCGTGTTAAAAGCCACCCTGCCCCGCCCGCCCCAGGTGAGCAGATAGTTGTTGATCCCGGGCCGGTCAATGGCCATGAGGGCCCCGGAGGTGGTCATACCCTGCCGGGTGACCGCGGCCATGTGCATGCCGCCGATGACATTGAGGAGCTCAAACGGCTTGGCCATGATCCAGCCGTCTATGAGCCGCATGTCGCCACCGCCCGGTTCAAGGTCGTCGGAGAATTCGGTCTGCAGGAAACCGGTAAAGTACTTGGTCGCGTTGCCCTTAAGGCGGAACCGGGCCCGCCTGAGCTTGAACTCGTTCGTGTTGGACTTCAGGTTACTGTCGTTGTTGAGATACAGGGCCTGCACCCTGAACCCCAGGTCGATATTGGAATCCGCGCCAATATCGATGGTTGCCCCGGCATGGGCCTGCGTGGCGCTCATAACACCGATGGCGAAAACCGTTGCCGCACTCCACAGATACATCTTTTTCATCCTGCCGCCTCCTTCTTGCTGGTTGGACCGGACGGGCGGGACAGCCACGTCCGGTCGTAAATATCGACGGCGCGTCCCGCCGCCGTTTCATGCCGGGCCGGCATAAACAAGAAAAAAACCCGGCCTGTCCCCGTATGGAACCGCAACAGGATATCAGATCGAATCGCCAAAGCGACATCCGGACACAGCGGGCCTGCTGCTCCCCGCACAACACAGTATGAAAAAATCAAATGTTATATAACTATTTTATAGGTCATTTCAAAGAACATATCAAGCAATGAACGTGCCACAACGTGACTGCCCCTTGCCCGACTGGTACATTTTTTCCAGCCGGGCCATGACCGGGAACACCCGGGGTGCGCTCCCAGGCGACATGGCACGGCTTCATTTCCGGAGGGATCCCCCCGTCCGGACACTTTTTTTTCAAGCTCTCCCGCTCCACGCTTCACCTCCCTGCCCAGAATCAAGACACCGTCCGCCCGGTTTTCCGGCCCAAATTGCCCAGTTCGTGGACATCACGGAAATCATCCCCTGGGAAGTATCATCAGGGCGCCGTCTTTTCCTTGCTCCGGAGCCCGGATTCGCGTACCCTGAAGGTGATACGGGCAAGACAAGAGGAGGTCTACCATGAAACGTTTCACCACCCTTACCGTGATAATCCTTGCCGTCCTGCTGCCGCTTTCCGCTCATTCAGGCGGGACCCACGCCGGCGGCCACCCGGACGAGGCAACATCCCACTGGCAGTCGCCACCGGAAATGGCCCGCCGGGCCAATCCGGTCAAAAAAACCGCGGACGCCCTGAAACGCGGCCTGGAACTGTACCTGAACAACTGTGCTGTCTGTCATGGTCCCGAAGGACGGGGGGATGGACCGGCGGCACAATCGCTGCAGACCAGACCAGCTGATCTGGTCGCCATGGCCGGTAACCATCCTGACGGCGATTTCGCCTGGAAAATTGCCGAGGGCAGGAGCGCCATGCCCGGCTGGGGAGAGAGGTTGAGCGTGGAACAGATCTGGCTCCTGGTGCATTTCATCCAGTCCCTGGCCCCCGGAAAAGAGCCCGGCGGACACCATTGAGAGAACAACCGTGCCGGGCCTGTCGGGCAGGGTCTTGATTTTGTGCTCCTACTGAACAATAAATTCGGACCGGACAAGCATGGTATCGTTTACAAAAACAAGCACCTCCCAAGTGCCGATATACCTGTCGTCGAAGCTCTTCCCGGTCAGGCTGCTCTTGAGGGGCCCGTTGCGCATGAGCCGGAGCCAGGAGGTAAAGGTGTAGGATGACTGGCCGGCCGGCACTGTAAATGAGATCGGAGTCTGCTGGCTGATGTTCCCGGTCGGATCCACCCAGTTGACCACGGCCGCGTACGAATCCGCTTCCAGGCGGACACGGTCACCAGGCCATACACGGTATCATACCCGGAAAAGGCACGTCCCTGTTTCCCGGCAACCTGGTCCGAGGTCAGGACGACAGCGCCACACAGCCCGGCCGCGCCCGCCACAGCCAGGTACGCGACCAAAAAGGCCACGCTCACGGATAAGAAAAAAAACTTTCCCGGCCCCATGATTCCACTCCCGCTTATACACGATGGAGCAGGAAATCAGCTTTCCTGCTCCATCATCTTGTCCTGCTACTTTACCTGGTATTTTTCCGCCTTTTTGAGGAGTTCCTTGCGGACATCAAGCATCTTCTGCTCCATGTCGGCCAGGTCGCCCAGCTTGGTGTCCGGGTTGCGCATGGCCTCCATGTAGTCAAAGCGCATGTCGTGCATCTTTCTGCGCAGATCCTTTGTCTCATCCATGAACTTCTGCTGATCCTCAGCGGAAAAATTGAAGCTGGCGCCGCCCATCATGTTCATGCAACCGGCCTGGCCCTGGACCATCATGCCCCGCCCCATGCCGGGTCCCATCATCATATTGCCGGCCATCATGCCGTTACCCATCATTCCCCTGCCGTGCATGTCCATCATGCCCGGCCCGGACAGATCCGCCATATTGGTGTTCATCATCCGGGCACGCATCTGATGGGGGGACACGTCGTTGCCGATCTGGGCAGCGGCTACGCCGGTCATCATGGTCAGGGCCAGAACTGTTGCCAAAAGGCTTGCTTTCATTTCTTTTTTCATTGGAATGTCTCCTGTATTGTTCGTGTTGTCTCGGTGATATACCTGTTGGCCGACACCATGTCAGGCCAGTTCGATCTTCATGCGCTGGTACTCCTCCTCTGTAATTTCGCCCCGGGCGTATCGTTCCTTCAGGGTATCGAGCCGGGAAGGGGAGGATTTTTTCCCGTCCGCGAAGAGCATCGTAAACAACTTAACAACCAGAAAGAGAACCAGTCCCCAGAACAGCAGGGTAACGATCCAGCCCAGGGGCCCCGGAACAAAGGCGCCCGGGCCGCAAAGCCAGTTGCCGGAATGACCGAACCCGTTGAAAAATCCATTGTGCATCATACCCATTTCTCCTTTTTCTAAACAATATGCCTTTTTCTCTGTTTGTCTCCTGTCTCTGAGAATAGCAGAAAACGTGCCAGAACCACCCTGTTCACCGGAAAAATGATAACATATTGAAACAAATACATTTTCAAACCTTGAAACAGAACCGTTCCCTTGTACAAAGAGCCGCGACCAAAGAACAACATCCCCTGCCTGTCTCAAAACTGGACAGGCATGGGGAATTTTGATACACCACTCCGTCGGAGAACAGGGGGCAGGCCCCTGTTGGTTCAGTTGATCTGAAGCCGCTTCAGCCTGAGAGCGTTGCCGACCACCGAGACCGAGGAGAGGCTCATAGCCGCCGCCGCGATCACCGGGCTGAGCAGGATGCCGAAAAACGGGTAGAGCAACCCGGCCGCCACGGGTACACCAAGCGAATTGTAGACAAAGGCAAAGAAAAGATTCTGACGGATATTGGTCATGGTGGCCCGGGACAGCTTGCGGGC
>JAJRTB010000073.1 GCA_024278495.1 Deltaproteobacteria bacterium | reverse complement strand
GAGCGCCACGGTTTCGGCGCGCTCGGCGCTCATGAAATCGCCGGGTTCGTGGGCATCGGCATTGACGGCCAGCTTGGCCCCGGCCGCCAGCGCGACACGGGCGACATGGCCGTTGGTCAGGCTGTGCCCCTTGCGGCCTGAGAGTTCGATGAGAATGTTTTTCTCAGCAGCCATCCCGGCGTCCTCCTTGCTCAGGAAGCCGGGATGGGCCAGCAGGTCGACACCGGCTTCAAGAGCGGCCCGGTTTGTTCCCGGAACGACCGGTTCAACCGGTGTCTCGCCGTGGGCGACCACGATCAGGGCGCCGAGTTTCCTGGCCTTTTGCGTCAGGGGCGCCATCAAATCCGGAGGGACATGGGTCAGCTCGATGCCGGGGATCAGGCGGGCCCGGTTGTAAGGGTTCAGCTCTCTGGCCGCCTGGACGATCCGGGGCACGATAAAGTCAAGGTTTGAGGAATCAGCGTGGTCTGTTATGGCAACCGCTGTGTAGCCAAGTACGGAAAATCTGCGAACATGTTCAGCAGGCACAAGGACGCCGTCACTGAAAAAGGTGTGGGTATGCAGGTCAATCATCAGTTCCTTCCGTGGTCAATCCCCCGTGTTGCGCTCTAGCAGGTGGCGTTGAGTTCTGGTTTCGCCCGGCCGGTGCCTGATGCTTTGCGCGGGGGCATTATGATTCGTGTCCGGCGTGTATCCGGGTACTGGTTTTGAGTTACCAGTATTCTGGCGGTAAAACAATATTTTTGTTTACCTGCAAGGTGATGGCGTTGCAAAAAGCCGCAGAAACCGGTCGGACGACCATGTGTTCCGTCTTCTTTCGCCGGATTCGGTTTTATCCGCGGTTCTCCACAACCGTACCGGTCAGGGAGTGGTGTCCTGCCCTGGTGATGCGGATCAGCAGTTCGCTTCCAGGTACCGGAGCCCGGTCCCGGGGCGCCTTGAAGTGAACGATATGGTTTGTCGGAGTCCGTCCGGAAAAAAGGCCGTTTCTACCGGGACCCTCTACCATAACTTCCATGGTTTGATTCAGGCAGGCTCTATTGCGCTCAAGACTGATTTCATCCTGCCTGGCCTGAAATTGTTTAAGCCGTTCTGTTTTGACCTCCTCATCCACCTTGTTGGCGAAATCCGCTGAGCGGGTACCGGGCCGATCCGAATATTTGAAGGAAAAAGAGCTGTGAAAGCGGACCTCTTCCAACAGTTGCATGGTGGCGGCAAAATCCTCATCTGTCTCGCCGGGGAAACCGACAATGATATCAGTAGAGAGTGCGATATCCGGCCTGCAGGAACGGAGGGTATGAATCTGTTCCATGTACTGCTCAACAGTGTACTTGCGATTCATCCTTGCAAGTATCGCGTTGGAACCGGACTGCACAGGCAGGTGAAAATGGGAGCAGAGGATGTCAAGGTCGGCAAAGCATTGCATCAGCTCCCCTGAAAGGTCCTTGGGATTGGAAGTGGTGAAGCGCAGTCTCCGTATGCCGTCAATGTCCGCGACGCGGCGCAGCAAAGCGGCAAAGTTGACGGGCTGGTCCGCGACCTGGTTTGTGCGTCCGTATGAGTTTACATTCTGTCCCAGCAGGGTGATTTCCCGGACACCGTGACGGACAAGGAGACGGACCTCCTCTAAAATATCCTGGACAGGACGACTTATCTCGCGCCCTCTGGTATAGGGGACGACACAATAGCTGCAATAGTTGTTGCAGCCCTGCATGATAGTAACGAATTTTTTGAATTCCGGGACTGCAGGGGAGGGCGGTGCCTGGCCGTATAGCAGATTTTGAAACGGCGGAATGGCAAAGGTATCAGAAAGGGACACTTCGGTTCGCGGAACATTTTTCCCGGTCCGCGCAGACGCGCCAGGGGTGGATATGCGCAGTCCTGAGCGAATGTCCGCAACAAGGTCGGGGATACGGTAAATCTGCTGCGTACCAATGACAAGATCAACGTGGGGCATCTTCACCTGGATGCGCGGACCTTCCTGCTGGGCAACACAGCCGGCCACGCCGATAATCATGGAGGGGTGTGTTTTTTTCAGACTGCGCAGCTGACCAAGCAGGCTGTAGACTTTCTGCTCAGCCTTGGCCCGGATGCTGCAAGTGTTCAGGATCACCAGGTCTGCCTGTTCCGGGTCTGCCACGGGAATATAGCCGGCGGGCAGCAGGAGCTGCTCAATTATCTCGCTGTCACGCTCGTTCATCTGACAGCCAAAGGTCTTTATATACAGGTTCATTTATGCCAATTATTTACAGGTAATCGGGACGTTGTACCGCAAAGTTGATTCAGCGCATCAGGCATGTTCAACCCCTATTGCCTGCAAAACATCAAGCAGCTCAGGGAGCCTGGACAACGGTGTTGTGCAGGTGACAAGCCCCCTGTTCTGGTCAAGGGTTGACAGGGTCGCAAGGTTGTCGTGGCCTTCAAGGATAAATTTGACATAGGCAATGTTTTCCGGATCAACGCGAAGCCGGATTGCCTTGCAACGGGTCATGCGGGTCCTTTTCCTTTTTTGCCCCTGGCATTCGTGAGCGTTCACCCGTGGCACAGGTGAAAGTGATCGGGACACGGGGCTGTCGTCACGGATCCTGGTTACACCTTGAGGCTTGCGTCCACATTACCGACAAGATCACTGTAACGGGAGAGCAGGGGGATAACCACCTCGTCGAGGTACTCGCGGGTTTGCTCTGGCGCCCGCCCGGTGAATTCCGTGTAATTGCGCAGCATGCCCTGGAGCTCTTTCCGGTCAAAGGGAATCCGGTCATCAGCTGCAAGCCGTTCAAGGAGGTCGTTGTCAACACCCTCCTGCTTGACGGCCAGGCCTGCGGCAACTGAATGGTCACGGATAACCTCGTGCATCTCCTGCCGGCTCTCTCCCTTTTCAACACAGGCCATCAGGATTTTTTCTGTTGCCATAAACGGAAGCTCCTGACGGAGATGTCGCTCAATTTGCATTGGATAAACAACCATATCGGACGTAATATTGACAAACAACCTTAATATTGCGTCGGTCAGGAGAAATGCCTGGGCAATATCCATTCGCCGGATTGCTGAATCATCAAGGGTCCGTTCAAACCACTGGTTCGCGGCTGTTGCGTAAAAATTTGCCGGAAGGCCCATGAGCTTGCGGGCCAGGCCTGTCATCCGTTCGGAACGCATGGGATTTCTCTTGTACGCCATGGCAGAGCTGCCAACCTGTTTGCCGGCAAAGGGCTCTTCCTGGACCTTGAGGTTTGAAAGCAGGCGCAGGTCAACGGCGAACTTGTGCGCAGTGGCACCGATGCCGGCCAGGGTTTCGGCGGTACGGACGTCGAGTTTTCGCGGGTACGTCTGACCGGTTACGTCAAAAACAGTGTCAAAACCGAGTTTTTTGGCAACAAGGCGGTCAAGTTCACGCACCCGGTCGTGGTCTCCGTCAAAGAGTTCGAGAAAGGTGGCCTGGGTGCCGACCGTTCCCTTGGCGCCGCGGGCGCGCACCTGGTGTTCGAGGTGTTCAATATATTCAAGATCCATGATAAGGTCCTGGATATACAGGGTGTTTCTCTTGCCAACCGTTGTGGGCTGGGCCGGCTGGTAATGGGTAAAGCCAAGGGTGGCGCGATCCGCGTGGGTCCGGCAGAAGTTCGCCAGGTTGGCTATGACGTTAACCAGGGCCTTTTTCACCAGGGCCAGCCCCTTTTTCTGGATTATGAGGTCTGTGTTGCACACGACAAACTGAGAGGTTGCGCCAAGATGGATGATTGCCTCGGCAGTGGGGCACTTCAGCCCGTACGTATACACATGGGCCATGACATCGTGCCGTATCTCCTTTTCCTTGGCTGCGGCGGTCTCAAAGTCAATGTCATCGATATTGGCCCGCAGCTCTTCGACCATTTCCCTGGTTACCAGCTTCAGGCCCAGTTCATGTTGTGCCTCGGCAAGGGCGGTCCAGCATTTTCGCCATGTCCTGAACTTGAACTGCTCTGAAAAGAGCTCCTGCATAGCGCTGCTTGTGTAGCGACTGACCAGGGGCTCCTGATACACTGTGCGATTCGTCATCATGTTCTCTCGAATTTTCTTGCTCATTTTTTAATGTTTTTTCTTAACTTCAAGTTCTATCGCATTGATGTTCTGTGGTTGATTGGAAATGTTCAATGGGCGTCCCGGCAGAGCCGGAGGGTCATAAGGGGCCTGTTTGTCCGATTTCCTTGTTATCTCAGGGTATTATGCGGCACACGGCAATGCGGCCGGTTTTTATGTCGCATAATATATATTATGTAAAATTTCCGGTTGTCCCGATATATCAGGTCGTTATGCTGCTCAGCGTCGGTTTCGCAAGAATCAGCGCCCCTGACGGATGAATCGTTGCGCCCGACCTTTTGAGGTCATCGTAATGGACACAACGTGCAGCTCGGTCCGTTCTGTTCCCCTGAAAAAATTCTTCTTGAGCTTTACCGCCACCCTTGCCTGTGGATCGCGCAGGATTTCATGCCTGTCACCCATGCCAAAACCGATGGCACGCACTGAGCGGTTGCCGGCCCGTACCCTGAACGTGAGATGCTCCCTGAGTCGGTCAATCTTTTCTATTTCCGGGTTGTCCAGCAAAAAAACCGGTTCAGGGTTATCCTGGCCGAATGGCTGGAGCAGATCGTATAGTTTTAAAAACTGTTCGTCAAATAATTCTTCTGTTCTGACCACATGGTCCACCACCAGTGGCTGTATCCGCTCCCGGGGCATCTTTGCCGCTGCCCTGTAAAATGCTTCCCGGAACTGGTCTATCTTCTCTCGCTTCAAGGTTAAACCGGCTGCCATGGGATGACCGCCGAAGCGTATCAGGGTCTCCCGGCACGATAGAAGAAGCTCATAGATGTTTGTGCCGGGAACGGTTCGGCCAGAGCCCCTGACCGGCTCCGGCCCGGTTACGTTTGCGGTCAGGACAACGGCAGGTTTTCCGTACAGATCAACAAGTCTTGCGGCAAGGATGCCGATAATGCCGGGGTGAAAAGCGCCATGCACGACAAGTCCCGGAGCGTTCCCATGCTCCCTGTTCCCGCAGACCGGAATGATCTCCTCAAGCGCTTCCTGCTCCATTGCTCTTCGTCTTGTGTTAAGCTCATCGAGCAGTCCCGCCAGGCGCAGTGTTTCCTCATGATCGTCGCCTGAGAGGAGCCTGAAGGATATTTCCGGCGTATCAATCCGTCCCGCGGCGTTGAGCCTGGGAGCGAACCGGTAGGATATATCCTCAGCGCGTATCTCCTTTAGATTTGGCACGAACGCTTTCAGGGAAGAAACCCAGGGAGCCGGAGCCGTATCCATGACCTCGAGCCCTGCCCTGACAAGGAGGCGGTTCACACCGGTAACCGGCATGACATCCGCAACGGTGCCAAGAGCCGCCAGATCCAGGAACTGTTTCATGTTGGGAGCTTTTGATTGACTGAGAACGCCCTGGCTGACCAGCCTGTTTCGTATGCCAAGGGCCAGAAAAAACGCGACCCCTGCCCCGGAAAGGTCTTTGAATGGAAACAGACAACCCGGCTGTTTCGGGTTAATGACGGCATCCGCTTCCGGCAGAAGCGCGGGCGCCTCATGGTGATCGGTCACTATCACGGTAAACCCGAGCTCCCGGGCCATGCGAATCTCATCTGCGGCAGAAATACCGCAGTCAACCGTAATGAGCAGCCTGCTTCCCCGTGCCGGGGCATTTGCCCTGATAAACGAAGGCTGCAGGCCATAGCCCTCGCTCATCCGCTCCGGCTGGTAGCAGAGAGTGGGAACATTGATTGCCCTGAAGAACCGGGCCAGCAGGGCTGAGCTGCTGATCCCGTCCACGTCATAATCTCCATGGATACAGACAGGCTCCGGCCAGGACATGGCCCGGAGGACAAGAGATACCGCCTGCTCCATTCCCCTCATCAGAAACGGGTCAGGCAGCTCTGTAAGCCGCGGCCACAGGTACCTGGCTGCTTCTGCCCCGTCATGTACGCCCCTGCTGCAGAGCAGCGAGGCAAACAGGGGCGGATACCCTGTCTCCCTGACCAGTTTCGCGCAGCAATGCTGGTCTGGCCCCGGATTGCGCAGTTCATAACCGTCGCCGACCATACTACTGTGGTCTGGCGCATTGCGGACAGGATGGTGTACCGGCATCTGCCCTACCTGGTTTCTGTCCGGAGAGCTGACCCATGCAGCCAGCTGTCTGTTTCCTGGAAAACGGCATCACTGTCAGCCGGATCGTGCCAGATAAGGCCGGGATGACGGGAAAACCAGGTCAGTTGCCTCTTGGCATACCGTCTTGTATCACGCACGAGGTACTCTACGGTCTCTGCCTGGTTCCAGGTTCCGTCCAAAAGGTTGTTCACATGCCGGTACCCGATGGACTGCATGGACTTGAGCAATGGGTCATATCCCTTTTTCCGGAGCGCCTCGACCTCCGCAACCAGCCCCTTCTCCATCATGCTTACGGTTCGTTTCTCTATCCGTTCATATAACATGCCGCGATCACAGCGCAGCCCTATCTGCAACAGGCGGCTGAAGCGAGGTTTTTTCATGCCCTGCTGGGCAATGTGCGTGGACCAGGGGGTACCGGTCAGGACAAATATCTCCAGGGCACGGACCAGGCGCCGGGTATCATTTGGATGCAACCGGTCGGCCGTAGCCGGATCACACTTCCTGAGCTCCGCAAACAGGGCCGCCCTTCCCTCCTGTTGCAGCCTCAGGTTAAGGTCGCGCCGCATCCGGTCCTGGTCTTTCCTGTCACCGGACAGGCACAGGCCATAGAGCAGGGCCTTCAGGTACAGCCCTGTGCCGCCGGTGAGTAACGGTATCTTGCCGCGGCTGAGAATATCGCGCACAACAGTCATGGCGTCTGAGGCAAAGCGGCCCGCGTCGTAATCTTCGTCCGGATCGGCTATATCAATCAGGTGGTGCGCAATTCCGCCCTGCTCGCACAAATCCGGTTTTGCCGTGCCAATATCCATGTACCTGTAGACCTGCATGGAATCAACGCTGACAATCTCGCAGTCAAAACGACGGGCCAGGGCTATGGCCAGGCTGGTCTTGCCGATGGCTGTCGGCCCGACCAGAACCAGGACAGGAGACTCAACCTGTTTGAGCTCCATCGTTGCGGTCATGGAGTCGTCGTGTAGGTAAACATGGGCGTCAACCTGGCAGCAAGGGACGGTCCGATTCCGGAAACGCGTCTGAACGCGTCAGGTCCGGTAAAGGGACCATGCCGACTGCGATAGGCAAGAATGTTCTCAGCCAGGCGGGGGCCGACGCCGGGCAGCATATCAAGGTCTTCCGCCCCGGCAAGATTGATGGCAAACGGCCGGCCCAGCATGAAGGCGGCTCTGGGGTTGAGGACGGCCGGCGCACCTGGAGAACCGGCTGCATGAGGCGCGTCCGCCGGCAGATGGCGTCGAAGCAGGTTTCCCGAATCGCTCTCAAACCATGCCCAGGTCCGGGAACCAGGCACTGTCACCGGCCGGGCCAGAGAGAGGGTGGAGATGAGGATAGCGCACCCCAGGAACACAAGGACATCCAGGCGCCGGTCACGAACGGCCGGACGTGCCGGTGAACCGTTACCTGTACGACCGGTCTCAGGGGGCGCGACAGCTGTGCGACGGGCATGCCTACTCGCCGAGCCTGTCTCTCTCATCCTTCATGAGCTTGTAGTTGATACTGTCCACGAGGGCCTGCCAGGATGCCTCAATGATGTTGAGCGATACACCCACCGTACCCCAGCTGCCGGTTCTGTCACGGCTCTCTATCAGAACCCGGACCTTGGCGCCGGTGCCGTGTTCACCGGACAGAACACGAACCTTGTAGTCGATCAGCTCCATCTCCTCAAGCGAGGGATAAAACCTGACCAGGGCCTTGCGCAGGGCACGGTCAATCGCGTTGACAGGCCCCTCTCCCATGGAGGCGGTATGGACTTCGTCACCGCCCACGTACAGCCTGATGGTCGCCTCAGTCAGGGGCGGCTGGTCCATGCGGTACTTGTTGTTCATAACCCGCAGACCTTCAAGCTTGAAATATTTTTTCTGCAATCCCATGGCCCGACGCATCAAAAGCTCAAAGCTGGCCTCGGCCGCTTCGTACTGGAATCCTTGG
>JAJRTB010000072.1 GCA_024278495.1 Deltaproteobacteria bacterium | reverse complement strand
GCAGCTGTTGCCTGGTAGTATCACCGGAATTAATGTCAATCTCTACATTTGGATAATCGGTTGTGAAATCTGTCTGCAGAGAGCCGTCTATGCCGTATCCGGTTAAGACGGCGTTTGTCGTCTGGACAGCGGTCATGGTTATATGGCTGCCGGAGATGATCACGCTCTCGTCGGTCTCGTTGTAATAGGTTGTACCGGAGGCATACATTGAGGTCAGGCGCAGGGTATCACCCAGCTCGACCACGCCGCCGGTTTTGACATCCAGATCAATGGAGTATCCAGTCCCGCCAGAGACAAGCACATTATCAATCTCTGCTGTCTTCGTTACATTGTACAGCCGAGCCCTGGTACCATCGGCCAGATTTGGATTTGATACCGTGATCCTGATTATCGGGTCTGTATAGGTGATCGTCCCGCCGCCGGTGGCAATATAGGTCGTCGGGTTTGATCCTCCATATCTTTCGACCTCGATATCCACTCCGCCATTGTTGAGGTGCGAATCATAGGTGTTGCCGGAAAATGTCAGGCCGTCATATATCTGATTGGTGGTCTGGGTGATCTCGATCGCCCGGCTGTTGTTGATCAGTAAACATGAGGATATATTTACATTGTGAGGCCAGAGCATCGCGCCGTCCGTGCCGGTGTATCCGGATATCGTGCAGTCGGTCATGGCCGCGGCTGCCGGATCGACCTGGCCGCAGTTGGAGAATGTAACATTATTGTATGTGCGCCCGTCTGTCAGTGTTACTGCTGCCGCATTGGCGATGGTGATATCAGACAGGTCGGTGTCCAGGGTCAGCGACCAGCCGCCCAGGTCAAAGGTTGTGCCTTCATAATCGACAATGTCAACAACGTTGAAACTAGACAATCTTGAGATCCACCACCTGTAATAGGCCCAGATCTCATCCATGGTGTGTGGTGAAGTGACATTGATAGCGCCGTCGGTGATTGATATCCCTGTCAATGCCCCGGCGGTTGCCTCATCAATGCCGCCCATGGTAGCGGTCAAATCCTCGAATTGAAACTCTTCCGTCGCCTGGCCGGTATTGCTGAAGATACGGCCATCAAATAGACTATTACCAAAACTCCGATATCTGTACGACCTGGCAATGCATCCCCAGGTGTACCGGTCCACGTCGTTTGTGAGCTCCTCAGTGTAGGCATCAAGCAGCAGTTGCGAGGCCTGCCCGCCTGCGTCAGACAGTGTATCGTATGCTGTGTTTGGCTCGGTAAAAAACGGCACCCCAACATCCGACCTGGCCCACCTGATCTGCAGTCCGGTAAGCGGTGACAAACCAGATTTTAACGTCAGGTTGCTGGCAAATCGATAATAAAACTTTGCCCCGGTGCGGACATCTTTTTTATCGAAAACGCCTGTCCAGCCTCCGGAACCAACATAGATCGGATTGTTGATGTACCAGACGGTGACCCGCATGTCGCCGTTAAAATCCTGGTCAGCCGGAAACTCAAAAACCGGATCGTCCATGGTAACGGTATTGACAGTTGACTCGGATACCAGCTTTAAGGTTGAGGTGACCAGGTTTTTGTAGATCGTATTAAAAAACTGCGGTGACGACGATCCGGCAACGGAAAAAAACCTGAGATTTTCAGCTGCAGTGACGGTTGCCGCATTGCCGAAATACAATTTAAAATACGAAGTGGCAACACCTGACAGATGCACTAGATCCAGACCTGTGATGTTGATTAAGACCGGATAATTGTTTTTTGAGATTGTCGGGAAATCATGCCGCTGAGTGTTGTCGTAGATTATCTGCGGATTGATCCCTGCCTGATTATGGCGCACTGCGGTGAAACTTGCCGTATTGGCCATTGTGGTGACGGTCTCGATGTATGACGTGCTGGTCTCGACCCTGATCACGGACCGTTTGTCCAAATACAGATGCCCCTGCCAGTTGATATGGGTACTGCCCCGCATGGCCCAGATAAAATCAGCATTGATAAGCAGGGTGCCGGCAGCCGCTATGATGATCTCGACATCCAGTATCCAGCCGAAATCACCGTCCAGCTCGGCATTGGCCTGATCAACGGCGGAAATGGCCGTGACAACGTCCTTGATCGACTCTGTTGCAGAGTCAACCGTTACGGTTTTGGCAACGGAATTATAGGCGATTGACATTCCTAATCCCCTTGCTTTTTTTCTTGCGCCGGATCTTCCGCCATGCCTGTTTTGCGTTTTTTACCATGGTTACCTGTTTCCCTGCGCCATGATCGGTCACAAGTATTGTTTCAGTAACCAGTTCGACTCGCCGCTTGGTACGCCGGAACAGGCGATATTTTACCCCGTCAACGGTCCGCTCGTTGACGAATCCATACCGTTTACCCTGGTGCTTGAATTTTCTCATACCTGCCGTTAATGAACGTTAATGTTGATATCTTTGATGGTTATGAAGACCTCTTTCTGCTCGGAGCGTAGTACGTGCTATGATTTCATGCATTTTAAACTCCTTTGGCTTATAACCTTCTGCTGATAGTAGCATGATTATTAACGGCTCCAGCGGCTATACTCCGTGCTACAGATGTATACAAGTAGAATTCCAGATAATCACCTGCTGTTAAAAATAATGATGTTGACCCCTGCACACTTTGTGTTCCCGCTGAACCGGCGCGTTTATAGTTAAGCGTCGCAGTACTAGCGCCGTTAACATATGCCCTTAATACATGGAGTTCTCCGGCGGTTGTACTCGCGTTTGTTGTGATAATTGCGCTTACATCGTAATACCCGTCATACAGAGCCGTAAACCGTGACAATGAGAGGTCAAACTCGCCAAGAGTGTCGAAACTCTCGCCGTCATATACCATTTTTGTATATACAGCTGCGGGGAAAGATATAACTCCACTCTGATCCACCCGGACATGGGAGGTGCCCTTTATGGCGATGACCGGGGCCAATGGGTCAGTCTTATCAATTGCGATTCCGGCTCCTTCAACCAGGTCAAGTTGGTCCGGTGGGTCCGGTGCCAACTGGCGCAGATCGCCAACGCGCAACAATACCGTAGCGCTGGTGTCGACCACGGCAAGCGACACATAGTCGCCGGTGGGCGCGGCCGTAGTGGCCATGACCGTGCCGCTTGCGTTCACATAAAGATAATTGAGAGCTGATGCCGTGCATGCAATGCTCCCGGCTGCAATGTTATAAGTTATTCCTCCAACCTCAACCACCATGGCTGTATAGTCAGCATTAAGGCCCGTGCCTGCCGAGACTACGCCACCTAATGCAACCCGGTTTTTTGAGTTGAGTGCCCCGGCATTAAAATCAATGATGGCCAGGTTTTCATTCATCAGTACGTCCCAGTTTTGCTGGTCGTAAGCCTGCGCCCGGAGTTTTAAAAAATTAGTGTATGCGGTCATTTTATTCCTCTATGATGCTGAAATAGAATATTCCCACTGCATTACCAGAATCTTACCGCTGGGTTTGTCAATGGTTGGCGTAATCAGCGTCCTGGAAAACAGGGTGGAACCAAAAAACGCTCCAGCCTCGGACAAGGTGGCCACAGCCTCTGAGGACGCGAACGCCGTCCTGATATAAAATTGATGTTCACTGTCTCCAATGCCCTGCCAGGGTCCCATCGACAGTTTTGCTCGACCGACCTCTACATCCAGAGCGGTTGTGTCGTCATTGGTGATGGAATTTCCGGTACCAACAGCAATAGCACTGAGGCCGACCGGGCCATAGATGTTTGCACACTTGCCGGCGACCCAGGCTCTCCCGGCAGGGACAATCAGGTTATGGCACTCTCTCTTTTCCTCAACCTCCAGGCTGCAGGAATCAATCAACCACAACTTCAGCACGCCGCCGATCTTTAAACTCTGCTCAAGCACCATATCCTCCTGCACCGTAACCGCCGGCACCATACCCCGTAGGATCAAGTACCCCGGTGACGCTGTCTGCTATGTTTATGCTGTCGGACAGTACGCCCTCGACCATAGTGTTGTCTGAGGATTTTATTGTAATGTTATACAAATTTATGTCTCCGGTTTTGCCCTTTCCAAACCGTCTTGATATGCTCGCCACGTCGCCTATAAACGTTTTTATACCGCTGAAATCCGTGCCCAGGGCAATGACGTCATCAATCTCCAGAATAAAGGCCTCCAGATAGGCGGTGAAGGTAATAAAGGCATGGGGATCTTTGAGCTCTGCCAGATAAAAGTCTGCCAGATCGGTTGCCATGGTCACGTCATCGACCAAAAAAAAGTCCCACACCACTTCCTGCAGGCCAAACTTGTCCTGGCTGGTACTGTCTGAAACTGAAACCTTGCTCTGGAAGCTGGCCAGGACATCAGAGGCGCTGTATCTCAGGGTGATCTTGTTGAGGATGTCCTGGACACTCTGCCTTACCACTGAAATTGATTTAAGACGGCACTGCGCCTTGGTGAAAACCTTGTCAACCGTCTTGTCCTTGAGGGCTTCACGAACCTTTAGCTTTACTACCCCGCCGTCATAGAGCAGCCTGGAACGGCACTGTTGACACATCGTGGTCAGGATATCCCTGCATCTCATGTCACCTGGTATAAACCCGTTGAAGGAATATCCGTTGGTATCATACCAGTCTCGGGCCAGGGCAAAGGTTGCCTGCTCGATGTTTCCGGCAATCCCCATTGTTGCCAACACCATGGTGATGGCATCCGCTGGGTTGGTGGTACCGGTACCTGAGGACAGATCGCAGGTGATGGCGGTGGAGTAGTTTTTGACGTATGGTTTATACGATACCGACGAAGTTAAACATTTAAAATCTCCGGACTCATAGACCGCCTGTGCCGCCCCGGAAGAAAAATATTCGTTGGAAGCGAGTTTGCTAGATGTCAGGTCGCCCCATGACCCAAAATCAAACGTTGCCTCTCCGTAGTAAACTCCGGTATTAAGTCCACTGGTAACAAGTGTTGTGCCATTGAATTTTGTTTTGCTGGTCTGTAATACCCCGGACGGGACGTCATACGACCACGCGTTGCCTTTGACAAAGATAGAGCCGGACACATACTCGCTAAAATTGGTTATGGACGCGGGGACGGCGACAGACCAATAAAAATAAAACGTGTTGCTTCCAAGCGTGTTACCAATTGAATACTTGCCCCTTACAGACTCAAAGATACAATCTGTTTTTAACGTAGACCAGTTCGTTTCATATAAATTTCCTCCATACGCCCCGACAGTCCCATAGCTCGAAACATCTTTTGTTATTGACGCCCCTGTCCCCTTGATAAAAGGATCACCATCCGGAAAACCAACCTGCACCGGGTTCCTGTCTTTGTATATGGTATGAGCCCCGGTGTAGATCTCACCGGCAACATAGACCGGCCCCATGGCATCCAGCGGCCCGGCCCCGAAGCTGTACAAATATTCATGACCCGCTTTAAATATTTCCTGCCCGTCACTGTGCGGCATGGGTGCTGAGTAGGTTATCCCGGCAGACACCCCGCGACTGCAACCTGTGAAATCATTGCCGGAAATTCCGGTATAACTGATTTTTTCAAAATCGAGCATCAGGCTGCCCGGCGCCGTGAATCCTGCAGTTGCCGGGCTTGATGTGCAGGGGATTGTCACCGCATCCTCTGCCAGGTCTCCGGCCAGAACGACAACAGGGCGGGTGCCGTAGGCGGTACCGGGGGCATTGCTCACGCTGCCGATAACAATGCCGTAAAATTCGTTTTCAGTGCTGTCAAGCTGCCCTATGTACGGGTTGGCATATTGATTGGACGATACCAGGTCCAATTTGAGCAAAATACTGTCTTCAGAATATTCTATCGGATCCTGAATCACCAGCTCATCAATCAGCACCTTGTCCGCTTTGGCTATGCCTTCAAACCACTGATACAGTCGCCCTTTGACATTTTCCGGGGCCTGGCTGTTAAACCGGGATGAAAACGGAATAGCGCCCTTGTTCAGGACGGTAATGGATAATTGCCTGGTCCCTGAATTGGTACCGTTCAGAACATTCTGTAAATTACTGGTATCCTCCAGTGTGCCCCAGTCCTCTATGACAGCCTCATAGGAATCAGCCAGATCTGCGCCATAGGTTTGATCGGAGAGGTACACCGTGCCGGTGTCAAAATACAGTTCCAGGAGCTGCCTGGGTGCCCGGCCCCGCTTTGTGAGTTGTGCCAGAAATGCAAGAGGAAGGTCGGTTCTCATGTAACCAGCTCCAGGAGCAGCTCGCCGGAATACTTTTGATATGAGGTTTGCTGAAAATCAAGCTTTGGCGTGAGAATCACCACCGTCATGGACGCCCCATCCTCATCATAATAGGTAAATGGATTAACAGCGCCATTGGCAATATTGTCAAACCAGTTGTCCAGCGCCGTATAATCGGCAAGAGGAAGATTTTTAAATATCAGGATCCTGGTGCTGAGGTTCACTCCCAGGTCCTCAACCTCAAGGGATCCGCTGGCCGTCCGGTCTGTGGCCTGCACCTTTTCCATGGGCTTTGCAACCGGATACTGCATGCCCCTGGAGAACTGCAGCACGTTTGAATCTAAAACAAATTTTGGGTTCGCCATCAGCTTCTCTTTGCCCTGCGTTCCTGTTCAGAGACGATTGCGTTGACATCCGACCTGGACACTTTCTGGTTGATGTTGACGTTGACCACACTGCTGCTTTTGGTGGTACCGAAGGTACTGAAGCCCTCCATCATGTTGTCCAGGTCAGGGGTCGTCGTACGGCTTGGTGAGGAGTTTACGCCGGATGCCCGGGCGGTCGCTTCCTGCAGCCCCCTGAGCCCGGCCATCAGGTTATCAATGCCCTGATAGGCTGCTGATCCATCAAAGCTGACACTCAACCCGATGTTGGTACCGTCCAGTTCCATGACTTTGCCGCTGATCTCGTCTATAACCTGGCCCGTCGATTGCTGCAGCTCATTGAATTCATCAACCAGGGTCCGGCTCTGCGCCTGTACACTGTCCATGTATTGACCGGCGGATTCCTCGCCCCTGCCCCATGCCTCTTCCGAGAGCTTGCCGAGCTCGTCATAAAGCCATTCTTCCACCTGCAAGGTATCTGCACCGGCCCTTTGCCATTTGGCCGCCTTCTCCACCAGTTTGGTCGACTCCTGCTGGAAATAGGCGTCCGCACCCAACCCGGCCTCCTTGTACATTTCGTTGGTGGCATAGGATTGTTCCCTGGCTTTTTTCTTGGCGTCTTCAACAACCTTTTTCTGCTGGTCGGAGAGTTTTTTCTCCGCCTTGCCCTGGTCCTCTATGGCCTTGGTGGTCTCGGCGATAATCTTTTTATGTCTGGCTTGTGCCGCGGTAGCTGCATCATTGCTGCTCACCATGTCCTTAAATGCCTGGCTTGCCTTGCCGGCAAAATCAACACCGGCCTCTTTTGCGGCGTCTGCGTTTATCTTCCACTCTTGCGCCGCCCCGCTGGTGATGTGAAGCCAGTCCGTAACCTTAGCGGCCTGTAACACCCAGATGGCCAACCCCTCGACCATGGTCATTATTCCTGACTCAACGGTGTACATGATGCCGAGCAGCCCCTGGTATGCCCTGATCAGGCCGTCGCCTATCTTGACTTTTAAATCGGCCGTTGTCGCCGACAGACGTTGAAATTTATCAGCCTGGGTATCGGTCTGGTTACCCATCCTGTCCATCAGATCGCCGCCTTGCTCAAAGGCCTCGTTTAAAAACGCCTGCTTCTGCTCGGCATCAGTCAGTGCGCGGCCGACGATTCCCAATTTGTCTGCATAGTGTTTATTGGCATCTTCCAGGCTGATAATGATGCCAAGGTTGTCCATGATCATTTTCGACTGCCTGGCGGAGGCCATGCTGATGTCTTCAAAGGCCTTAGTCACGGTCTGTCCGGTCATCTTGGCGGTTGCCGCCGAAATCTTCATCAGCCTGGTTACATTTTCAGGGGCGATCCCCATCATCATAGCCGTGCCCGCCTTGCGGATCATGGTCATGGTGTCGACAGTGCCGTTGGATGCCTTCTTGAGATCAGCGATGATTTTCTTTGAATTAGTGCCGTAACTCTGGGCCAGACTTTCAAAGGCAACCCGTTCCTGCCGGGCCTGGGCCGCAGTATTCATCAGCCCCCATGCTTCACGCATGGCCAGGATTGAGGCCGTAATCCCAACCCAGGCCGACTTTACAGCCGTCCAGCCGTTTTTTATTCTACTGGTGACCGACTGCGATCTGGCAGCTACATCATCCAGACTCTTGTTGGTCTTGTCGGCAAACTCCCTGACCCGCAGGGTACCACGGTCATCAACATATATTTCAATTCCCACCCTGGCTTTGCTTGTCGGCATAATGCTCCTTTACACAGCGATACAGGGCCAGCACGAGCCGCCGAAATACCGCGCGCTCATAAACAGGGATTTCAAGGTCGTTAAATGCTGTTGCAAGGAAGGCATGCTCAAGCTCACCCCAGGGGCAGGCAAGATCATGCAGCACCATAACCGTTTTTGTTGTCGTGTCCCATGCGCCGACCGGGCAGCCCGCACATTCCGGGTCAAGCCCGTCGACCTTGAAATTATCCGCGCACTGCCGGCAGTTGACGCCGGGGTAGTCGAGCCGGAACCGAACGGCCTCGATTACTTTTTTTTTAACTCCTCCTCCCTCTCGAGATTGAACCGCTCAATGTCCCTGGTCACCCGGTTGATCCAGGCGTTAAAGGCCGGCGAATGTTCCATGAGCAGCAATTTGGCAGCATCGTCACAGCCGATTTCTCCGCTCACCCCCTTGAAGCGTTTCGGGTTGTCCATCAGGACCAGCCGACGCAGATCATCGACGGTCAATCCCTGCCAGTCGACAATCACCCACTCGCAAAACAGCTTCAGGTATTGTTCCGGATCGACCACCACTTTTCTGCTCATGGTCGCCAGGTCCCAGTCAATCCGCTGCGCCTTGTCGATAAATTCCTGCTGCCGGTTGCCCAGCGGCCTGACCAGCACCTGGAACGTCTCCGACCCGGGGTAGGCTATCCGGACCGGCGGTTGCTCCAGCCTGGTGTCGATAATGTCCTTGAGATGTACTGCCGTGCTTTCCGTACTCATTCTCTCTCCTGCCACCGGTTATCCTTCTATCGTATTTACGCCAGGGGGTTGGTGGTTCGTTTGTTCACAATATCAATCTGGAGCGGAGTGAAATGGCTCATACCGGCCGGCGCAGCAGTTGCCGCCAGAATCTTACAGTTCATGGAAAATGGAATTTTTCCCGCCCCGGATACCGGTGCCTCGGGATTATCGATCTTTACGTGTGGAAAAGAGAGCTTGAACATATAGTTCTGTCCGCTCTCGATCAGCCTGCCGGTGAAGGTGATGTCCATTTTCTTGGATGTAAAGGCGTCCCAGTCGTCAAAGTATGCGTCGTTGGCCGTGTTGTAGCGGGGAAACTTTAAGCTCACCGTGGCGGTTGGAAAACCGTCATCGGCCGGTTCATCGACCCCGTCCTGCCCTGCAACCGGCTGGGCATCCATCGGCCGGTTAAACGCAATTTCGATGGACGTCGGATAGACTGCATCGCCTGAACCAAGTGCGGCCCCGGACTGATCATTGATCCGCACCACGGTATCCTTGTTCATGATGATCCGGTTTTCCTTGTCAGGCATGGTAACGGCGGCCATAGTGGCTGTCGTATTGGTCGTTGAGGCCCGGTCCAGCTTGTCGGCAATTCCGTCAAGGGAAAGTTTGACCGGCTTGTTCATCGCGGCGCTCAACTTAAAACCGTGTAATTTAAGAGAGGAGAACTCCCACACCTTGTTCGATAGTTTCTGTTGGGCCATGGTGGCAAAGTTGCCGGTGATGGAACTGGCCAGGCCGTAGGTATTGGAATATGCCAGGGCCGCGCCGACAAGACTCGGAACACCTGCCGTGCCCATGATCATCGCCAGGGCAACATCAAAACCCTCATAGCGCATATATGCATCCAGTGAGCCTTTGATATCCTTGACTCCGGCATCAGCCTGGGTGATCCATTCCTGCCCTGCGGAGTCGTCGAGTTCCATCGGGGTGGATACCTTGATACCGTCGGATAAAATAAGTACCCCGTCCCCGACCCCGCAGGCTACAGGGGTATGCCAGACTGCCGCCTTTTTCAGCGCTATAATTACCTCGCGCCCCGTGATTTCATTACTCATCGTTTATGCTCCTTGCAGTTGGCCGGAGGCCAGGGCCGTTATTTTTTTTTAGCGGGCTGTCCTTTTCTCAACAGCCCGGCCTTGATGTACAGCTTCGCCTCTTCCTCCGGCAGATCAAAAACCTGGTCCTTGTGCAGGATGCCGAGTTTCGGGTGCCATGTTTCCTGCCCCGGTCCGGGAAAATATACTTTCATATCTTTTATCCTTAAACAGCCCGCAATGTTTTGTTGCATCAGGCTGTTTTAATGGTTCGAAGTCTACGCTTCGCTTATCTCCACCTGGTGTAACGCATGGTGACATAGAGAAACTGCAGTCCCTTCCGTTCATCAAACAGTATCTCCGACGCGCTGATCCCCACCGGTTCAGCCAGATCCACAGTGCCGTTAAACGTGCCGTCCATGACTGTTTTTATATCCGCTGCAATCTCAAGCAGCCCATTTTCACCTGCAGAATCATCGCCCATGACGGCCGCTTCAGCCTTGTACAGCTTTACATAGCAGCCGATCTGCACGCTCAGTGTCTCGCCGACCTGGTCGCCGGATTCAACCATAAACGAGGTGCCGCCGTCCTTGAGGCCGATGGCCGGATAGTCACCTGACGCCCGAACCATCCGGAGGTCTTCAGTTACATATACGTCCCGGTCTTTGACATAGGCGATGTCGGTCCGCAGCTTGCTTTTGGCAGCATTTAACAGCGCTTTCATAACCGGTTAATAGTTCTTTAAGGTGTCATTGGAAAAGACAGGTTCCGACGAAGAGACGCCTGCCGTGTCCCCGGGGCCGGTCCCCTCCGGATCGTTTGCGCCCAGGGAAATATCCCCCTTGTTCACAGCCTTTAAAAAGGCGATCGCATTTTTATAGCGGGTCTCCCGGTTTTCAGGCGGCCCGTCAGCCAGTGAATACAGATTGTAGATGGCGATATCCGCGCACAGCTTTTTTAAGATATCCGGCACCGGGTCCAGGGGCAGGGTGTACCTGCCCCCGAGGTAGCCGTCTATTTCAACCGATGCGGCCTCAATCGCATTGTCGGCCACCGTTGCATCAACTACGCCAAGGTCGCCTTCATCGGTCAGGCCGATCAGCTCCGACTCGCGGATCTGCTTGCGGATATCAGAAATCTCAGCGTAGCTCATGACGGATTGCCTTTATCAGGGGTGGCGCCGACGGCCTGATTATACAGATCAACCAGACCGGGCTTTTTTACCCCTCTCGGTATCTCGATCTTGAGCCGGGCCAGAGCCTTCTTCAGTTCGGCGCTGGTCATCTCCTCCACAGGCTTGTCGTCCCGGTCAAGCCTCAACGTGGCCGGCGCCGGGATGATCACCCCCTGCTCCAGCAGGAGTGCAGCCTGTTTCTCATCCATCGTCACAGGCTGTTCAATTGCATACATCTCCCCGTCATGCAGCAAGGGGCTTTGTACAGTATATTCACGCATAACTTTTTCTCCTCAATCCTGGTTTTAAGTTACCGGAACCTGATGCCTGAAACCTATGCCACCGCGTTCTGGATGAAATACCCGAGGTCGGGTGCCGTAATCAGCTCTTTGACCGATTCACCGGCCCGCACCCGCTCACCGCCGCGCATGCCGATATCTTTGTCCGGAATCGCCCCGGCAATCCTGCCGCCGAACTGACCGGTCAAGCCGAAGGTTGCTCCGTTGCCGGTATGGGCGGTTGTATCCCGATGGATAAGGGAAAGGTGCTTGCCCCATGTCCGGGCCAGATTGGCGGCCTGGCCTTTTTTGGCGGTATTCACCCAGGCCTCGCCGACCAGGACATCTTCGAGCTCGAACAGATCGGCTATGGCCCGGCGTTGCACAATCCCGGCGTCGCCTGAATTCCCATGCACCGCCTTGACGACCTCCGGATGCCGGGCGAGTTTTGAAAAGGCCGGCCGGCCGATGACCATGACATTGGCCCGCATGATCATGGCATCCAACGCGTCCGTGATCACGCCGATCGGATCGGAGTTGACAAAGTCGCTGAACTGGTCGGTTCCGGACAAGGTGACCTTGTTGGCAGCCCCGTACTGGTTGGCGTCAAAGATCAGACCGGCGGTCCGCACTTCACGGTCAAGCTCGATAAGATTCATAATGCCCTCGGTTGCCCTGCTCCGCGGGTTGTAGTTGGGCGGCGCGTTGTCAATATCCGCCTGGGGGATCGGATCATCCAGTGCGTAATCCACTGTTGATTCGGTCTGCTCGGTGGCGTTGAACTCAACCTCGTTGGGCCTGGATTTACGCCCGACCCTGGTGTCTGGAATGGTGAACCCGTCGGCAAGAGTATGCAACAGGTACTTGAACTCCTGCTTGCCGACAATTACCCGGGGCAGGACCTCGTCGGCAATAAGCCTGGTGTTTCGGTAGGCTATAGCGATAGCTGTCAGATGTGCTTGAATGGGGAAAGGTGCTTTAGGCATTTTTGTACTCCTGTGTATTTAGGTTTAAGATGTCAGGTGTCGGCAATCAGTGTAAAGCCGGCAGCTGATTCTCTATGCGCCCTGGATCTGGCCCGGCGCCAGCAGAACATCGATAATGTCACCGGCCACACCCGATACCCGGGCTCGGCCGCCGACACTGTTATTGACTCCCGTAGCCGGAGCAGCGGCAATCGCCTGCCCGGTGGCATTGCTGGTTAGAAAATCCCCCCTGGTGACAGTACCGCCGAGTTCGACCTCGGCCACACCCATTGTTTGAATATCGACCCGGTCCCCGGCAGCATCAGCACCCAGAGAATCGCTGACCCCGATTATGGGATCGCCCACGGCTGCGGCCTGAATAACGGCACCATCTGCGGCACCTGGTTGTACAAACCGGTACGGGGATATGACTGCACCGGCATCAAAGTTTTCAACGAGTATTGTCTTCGGCATCTTTTAGCTCCTTGCTGTTGAGATGTTTTTTCTTTTCCTCAGTCTTTTCCTCAGGCTTTTACGAACTGGTTACATGGTCAACGGCAGAGCTTATGGAGACCACGCGCCCTGCTCGTTTTTCGCTTTCCTGAAATTCCTGTGCCCGCCGGGCAATGTCCTCGGCATTCTCGTTGTCCGGCAGCTTTTCTTTGTCCCTGGACGCAACTTCCGTGAAAACAGCAGAGGTCTGCAAACCTTCCAGGAACTCCATGAACCAGGCCAGTTGAGTCTTCTTGTCACCGCCCTCGGCAAACTCTACATCCTCGCGGCCATCGAGCTGTTCCATGAATGCCGTTACCCCGGCATCAAGCAGGGCAGGCGGCAGTTTGCCCTTGCCGGAACCAGGCCAGTTACGGTCTTTGAACTCGGCGATCAACCGATTTTTCTCCGCTTCGGCAAACTCCAGGGCCGCTTCCCGTTTACCTTCTTCCTTTGCCTCAGCGGCGGCAGCTTCCTCAGCGGCCTTTACATCCGCCTCGGAAAATTGTTTTCCCTTGTCGTCCTTCATTTCGACCTCCGTCGTTGTTGGTTCGTGTTCGTGATAGACCGCCGAGGCCTCTTCCTCCGGACGGCTTGCTTCTTCTTTGAGGGAATCGACATCCCAGCTCGTGATGATGCGATCTGCTGCTTCGACCCCCTTGTCTTCGATGATCATTTCACGCAGCCCGGACAGTACCCGGCCGAGGATCCCTAACTTGTGATCATAAAATTCAAAGCTGACCGGCTCCTGCTCAGCGTCGTTAAAGTTGAGATCCGCCAGCCCCTTGACCGCAGGCGGCACCGCCCCGAGAAAACCGACGTGGCGCAGCCTGCCGTCAGGGTAAAAAGCAGCTGAGCGTTTTTTGTAGCGGCCGGCTTTGACCATCTCTTCAAGTTCCGGAACCACGTCCTTGAACTTGGCCAGCAGCACCTTGGTACCATCCTTCACCTCTGTTTTCAGGTCATGGGCCCAACCGAACGAAGGCGCGTTATCCTTCGGATGCCCGACAACCAGGGGCGGCTCATGCTCGGCTGCGTTGAAGGATGATACCGCCTTATCTATCATGTCATCACCGTCATGCTGGTTGCCGCTTGAGTCAACCTGCGTCCCACCCTTGAAAATCTCGATCCAGCCGTCAAATCCTTTAAACCTGCGCATTGCCTGCTCCTTGTACTGTATGTTTTGCCAGTATCTCCTGCATGTCCAGGAGGTCATCATCCTGCAGAAGCATGAACGGTCTGGCCGGAATCGTGCCCCATGGAAGTTTCATTGTCCTGGTATGCTCTCTGACCTTTGTTTTCCTGCCCTTATGCCTGCCCCTTGCTATCAGCCGGTCATGGGCCGGGACCGTGAAGGTGAAAGAACCGAAACTGTGTTTTTTGGCCCCGAAGTTCTGCACCGCCGCATATTCAACGTTGGTGCCGATCCTGACACTGTCCGTCCCTGCCGTGCTGGTGATGGAATTCATCAGCCGGTTCTTGTCCCGCAAGGGCTGTCCCTGCCGTACCTTCAATCTTTGCCAGGTGGTCGGTCTGCCGCCGCCCTCAAAATTCAACCTGATCGACTCCCGGCCGACAGCGCCGATCTTGTCCATGGCCGATTTTTTATGCCGCAGGTTGTCCACGATAACGCCGAACATATTTTCAAGATCAGATCGATCTATTTTCAGGGTAATTCCCGTATCCATATCCAACCTACCGATGGGCGCCGGGCCGAAAACCAGGAACCATGTTTAAACTATGTTTAAAATTCCACATGCCGGGCTCGCCACCATGTACCCGGCTCGTTACTCGTCCCGCTCATGTTTTGCAAAACAGGGGCTGTTTTGAGCCTTTTACTGTTTGCGCCTCAACTGCACATTCAACCTGTCCGGATCAATCTCCAGCACATCGTCTGTTTCAGGCTTCACCTCCGCCGCCACCTGTCTGGCAATGGCAGGATGCCATTCCTTGAACTTTCCGCCCAGGATGTCAGCAAACGATCCCCAGTAATCAAGCCCAGGATTGCGTTTAAAACCTGGATCAGGCAGCAGCGGTCTGGCCGGCATCCTGTTTCCGCTTGCCGGATCAATCGGTTCTATCAACCGGTTGGTGGGGTCCTTTTCCTCAATCTTTACCCCCATGCGCTCGGCCCCTCCCTTGGTCAGGCCGATAACCGAGCACCGGCACCTGTACCCGTTGGGTGGATACCAGGTTTTCCATACCGGATGGTCCGCCGGCCACACCCTGCCTGACATAGCCAGATGTGTGGGCCTGGTGCGCTGATCATTGACCGCGCTGTACATCCAGTATGGGTGCACATCCCGTCCTGCCATCTGTTGTGTGTAATGGCCGACGTTGTAAGCGGTCTGAATGTTGGTTCTGAAAATATTGTCAACCCGCCAGGCCCGTTTACCGGACCATCCGCGCCGTTCAAATATCGAGGCACATTCCTTTTTAAATTTTTCAAACGAGTCGCCGCTATCAATTGCCCTCTGCAGCGCAGTAAAAACCGTGTTCAATTCATCGCCCTTGGCGATTCCGGAAACAGCAAAGGCACGAACCTTTGCTTCGGCGGCGAGCTTGGCAAATTCACCCGGCCCCAGTTTGGTTTTGTCTCGCCAGAATCGTTGTGCCTCCGCCATGGGCAAAGGCTCAAGGTTAACGTCCATCGTGTGCCGCCATACGGCCATAAAGCTCGGCGTTGACGCTGACCCGCTCCATCATGTCCTGGAGGCCGGTCATATCCAGGTCGGGATAGATCTCCAACAGCTTGTCCATAGCCTCTTCAAAAGAGGCGGATGCCTGGACCGCTTCCAGGATCACCTTTTCATTGTCGGATAAATCGGTGGTGTTGAGCGCCAGGTCGGCCAGCCCCTCAAGGGCCTGCTGCTCCGGAGTATATTTTTTACTTTTATCCGCTCCCGAACTCCCGAGCTCACTGAAGGCCGGGCTCGGTTGATTCTGCTGCGGCTTGATAAGAGTGGAGCCTGGATCCGGCCGTGGGTAGCCGTAGGTGTCGTAAAAATAATCTTCGGAAACCGGCAGACCTATATCATGAATAATGATACTGTCGGTCTCGGCCCTTACTTTGAGGTCTTCCTTCTCCTCGGTACGGAGTTTAAATTCAGGATACAGGTTGGTACCGAAAAAGTTATAGTCGACCAGCCATGGGATCAGTGAGGCGTTGAGGCACTCACAGATCAGCCCGGCATCCGCCTCTTTGATGTCACCCCGGACTTCGTCATGGGTCTTGGATGCCGCGAAGCTGCCATTCGTACCCACCTCGGTTGTCAGGGTCTGGCCAAGCACCGCCTTGGATATCTGGCGGTCCATATACTCACACAGGCTTTCATGAGTGACATTGCCCGATCTCTTTGCCTCCAGGAGTTCAATAGCCATATCCTCGGGGATAGTGACACCGGTCTCCTGGCGGATAGCCTCGATGGCTTCAAGCAGAGTCTTCTTTGCCGTCGGATCCGCACCGGACTTATACTTGCCTACTGCCGTCGGCGAACCCCACTTATCCAGGAAGATCAACCAGAACTTGATCCCGTTTTTCTTGAACCAGACCGGCCACCACAGTTTTTGACCAAGGCCCTTGCCGTAGGGGTTGTCGCTGGATCCGTAGGTGAAGTTGATGAATTTCCGTTCCGGCAACTGCTCTCCCTGCATCATGTTGTCCGGAGTCAGCATCCGCAGCTCACGTTCGGTTGTGAAACAGAACCGGCGCGGGTGTTTACCGATAAGTTTGATCGGGACCCATTTACCGTCATTCCTGGCGCTCCACATGATCTCGGCAGGATAGTAGCCGTACAGAATGGCCTGCAGGAGTTCCTGTAACACCTGTTTCAGGTTGGCAGCATCCAGGGCCTCTGTAACAAACCCGGCAATCTCCTTGGCTTTCGCGCTCTCGTCAGCCGGGAGTACCTCCCAGTCAAGACCGGCAACCGCAAGATAGCGCGTCTGCAGGACGGAACCGGCGTGCGGATCCCGGTCCACCTCGTCATAGAGCTTTAGACCTTTACCGTTGGCTTCACTGATCAGGGTAGGATCGGGGTTCTCCAGGCGACCCAGGTACCCGGTAAAGATATCGATATCCTTGCTGACGACCGCTATCTCGTCGGTAACCGGCGCTGTGTTCTTCTGTTCGCTCATTGCATGTACCCGTCGATTCGTGTGGATATTCGCTGCCTGCCGGTTGACTCGTATTCAATTTCTCCGCCGCCTTCCTGCCCCCTGGCATGCCAGGCCATGGCCCCGGAGATCCCGGCATCACCATGGCGCTGCCCCTTGCCGGTGTTTGTTTTCTTGTCCGGCAGCTTGGCAACGCCCTTGATCAGTTTGAAGGCCCGGTGGTCCTCGATGATATCTGCATCAAGCGGCAGGAGGATGGTCTTATCCTCAAACGCCGCCTTATATTTCGGCATGTTCTCCCGGTACCAGGATTCCGACAGCATGACCTCGCTTATCCTGGCCTCTCCGTATCGCTGGGCCGCGACCTCTGCAAGGTACTGGCCGTTGCCCCGTGCATCAAATGATCCGTGACTGAAT
>JAJRTB010000071.1 GCA_024278495.1 Deltaproteobacteria bacterium | reverse complement strand
TGCCGGTCGACCCGCCCTGCTCGCCAAACGAGTAGAGAAACTCCTCGTCCGGAGTATAGATATACACCTTGCCGGTTTCCGCGCTGAGCAGATAGAGGTTGCCGTTCGTATCCCTGGCCACGTCAACTATCTGCACCGGACCGGGACCGGGCTCGCCCTCCACCCTGAACTCCTGCTCACTCTCCGGGGGCGCCAGGTCCGGCACCAGCTCGGCTATGTCAAAGAGCGGAGCGGAATCATCCCCGGCCACGTCCTCTTCGTTTTCACTTGCCCTGCGGTACTGTTCAATAGCGGTCTGGTCAAAGATCAGGTCAACGGGCCTGAGCCAGCGGGCGTAGTTCCCGTCCCTGTCCAGCACCAGCACGCCGCGCAGCCCGGAGGCGCCAAAGGTTATATACATCTCTCCCGCATCGTTGATGACCAGGGACTCAGGGTTCGCGTCACCAACGCCCGGCATCTCGTCAAGATATATCTGACCGGTCTGAAAAAAGGCGGCATTGTAGATCGTGATCCGGGACGGCTCATCGTAATACCTGGCCTGGGGCACGTACACGTTGCCCTCCCGATCCACGTACACGCCGGTGGCGGTCTGGATCCCCCGGCCACGGCCGAGAGAGGCCACCGGAAAAAAATCTTCGCCGTAAACGGATATCAACCCGCCGTCCACCACGTAGGTCTCGTCGGTTTTCAGATCGCAAAAAACCGAGGTCGGCATCCTCAGGGTGTCACCCAGTTCATTGGCCCCGATCATGCTCACGACGTCAAGCCTGGTAATGCCGTTGTTGCCGTTGGTCCTGTCCCGGGCCGCGGCAGGAGCCGCTTCCCTGGTCAACCTGTTCAGCTTGACGGCCAGGGACGCTGATGATCCGCCCGGACCGGCCTTCTTCCCGGCGGACACCGGGCCGGGCGCGGCAAGGCAGACAGCGGCCAGGAGCGCGGCCAGGATCAGCGTTCCCCGCCTAATTATGACATTTACTGCAAACATGGCCGCCAAGGACGCTTCCGATCAAAAGGTTCTTATACTTTGCCCCGTGGGGATTATGGCAGCTGGCACAGGTAAACTCGCGATCCTTGCGGCGCGGATCCACCGGCAGGTACAGGGGGTGCTTGCCCACCGGATGACCCGATGAAATCCCCTTCATGGACACGTGACAGCTGGCGCAGACCTCGTTCACCGGCGCGGCCAGCTGAAACCGGTGGTTTGTGGCATGGGGGCTGTGACAGGCGGAACAGCCCTGGCCCGCCAGGATGCCGTGCTCGACAAAACCGGACTTTTTCCGCTTCAATCCCTTTTTATTCGTGTGACAGGCGATACAGATATCCATCTTGGGATCGGCCCACAACATAAAGGGGAAATCCGCGCCGTGCGGATCGTGACAGACAGTGCAGTCCCCTGTGGCGACCGGACCATGAATAAAACTCTTTTTCATCCACCTGCTCCTGTTTATGTGGCAGGAAAAACAGGTCTCGTCAACCCGGCCGGTCAGGGTCGTGATCTTCCTGCCGGAGTCTCCCTTGCGATGACAGGTCATGCAGGCCACCGCGGCGGCCGGTCCGTGCAGCCACTTGTTCCCGGAAGTGAGCCGCCGGTGACAGGAATAGCAGACCGGGGAGAAATCAGCATTCTTGCGCAGCGTTTCCACATCAAGGTTGGCGTCCCCGGGCAGCTTCTCATCATGACAGAGAGCGCAGGCCGAAGGGACCACATCCGTTCTGTGGAAAAGATACGCATCAGGATCGTCCGGGTCAAGCTTGAGCAGGGTCCGCAGAGGCTGATAGCGGATAACCAGCTCCTTTTCCCCCGGATTCAGGGCATAGATATTCCTCCCTTTCTTCAGGTCCAGCACATAGTGGACATACACGGCGCCGTCCTTTTCATACGTCCCCACCGGCGCGACAGTTTTTGTGTCGCCGTCACGGTTGATGACCCGGCCGACTTCAAGATTCGCCGCCTCGGCCTTGTCCGCGGCCCTGATCACAAGATGCGAGGAAGATCGCCGGGCCTTGACGGTTTCCTTCCCGCCGGGAGAAGGGGATAGCACCTCGTACCCTAAAGCCGTGGCGGGCAGGCAGGCCGCGCTGAGCAGAACCAGGGCCAGGGCGCACACCCTCCCGGCCGCGAACAGTCGTATATTTCCCATTGGTTTTTCCTTTATCATCCCATAGATAGCTGCAAAAAACATGCCCTGCCGCCCCTAATATTCCACATGCCTGAAAATCAGTTCAAAGGCCTTGCGGTACTCTTGTGCAGCCTCGGCTGATTTCCCCTGTTTTTCGTGCAGCCTGCCCAGAGCGTAATGCAGCTCCGGGTTCCGCGCATGCCTGAACAGCAGGGACTGAAGGTCGCCCAGCGCGTCTTCAGCCTCTCCCTCCTCCGCCCGGAGCAGGGCGTCACAGATGTTGGCCGGCAGATACTCCGGATTCAGGTCATAGGATTTGTCAAGGGCGGCCCTGGCCTCCCCGATCTTCCCCTGCTCCAGGTAGAGGCATCCCAGTTGTCCATGGGCCTCTCCCATGTCCGGCTCCAGCTCCAGCGCCTTGTTCAGTTCACTGATGGCGGAATCTGTCTGGCCCCGTTTCTGCATGACAAGGGCCATGTTGAAATGACGGGTCGCCTGTTTCTCCCCGGCCGGTTTTTCCTTCATTTCCGGCCGCAGCTCTTTTTCAACGTCAGCGCGGGTCTTCTCGCCAAGCATGACCTCCACCTCGCCCTTCAACCGTTCACTGAAATCGTGACTGTAGCCGAGACCCGCGACCACGTTGCCGTCCCCGTCACTGAGCAGAACCGAGGGCACGACGAAAATTCCCAGGGCCCCGTACGCGCGCTGCGTTTCATCCGCGTAGGCGGGCATGCTCCCGTCAAGGCTGCCGACAACGTCCTGCATGACATCCGTGGAATCTCCCTGGGCGTTGACCAGCAGAACCCGTATCTTGCGCTCGCGCAAATAGGGAAGGATCTCCTCCAGGGCCTTGAAGGTCTTGAGGGAACGCTTCTTCTTGGATTCCATGTCCGCGCCCCAGAAGACCAGAACGGCAGGAGCGCCCTTGAGATCCTCCACGGTCAACGTCGACCCGTCGCCGAGATTCCTGAAGACAAGAGACCCGGGCAGGGGATCCCCTTTCGATATCGCCCGAAACGGGAACGACGATGCCATGCTCACGCTGCACAGCAGAAACATGAACCCTGCAAGACCCGGAACAAGCAGTCGGACTCCTGAAACTCTCACTGAAAAGGCTCTCATAATCTTCTCTCCTTGAATGGTGGGCGGACTCAAAAAAAATGCGAATCCGGCGGATCGTAACTCGTCACAGGTTTTGTAACTCTGCGATTTTACCTGCCCATAATTTGCAAGTCATGCCTGATTCCACGGACAATCGCCGACAGGCCCGCAGGATACCCGGCAGATACCCATAGGCACGCCTGCGGCAGACCACATACTCCCCCTTGATAAACAAAGATCGATTCTGATTAAAGCAGAAATGAAAGAAAAAAGCAAAATTTCGCACCCCTCTTTTCGGCAAAAAATGCAACAGGTCCGGCGAAACAGCCACGGGATGGCTGTTACCTGGATCCGTGAGCGTTCACCCGTGGTACAGATGAAAGTGATCAAACCATGGGGCTATAGTAACCTGTGCCCCATGGTTTGATCGCTTTCAGATGGGCCGCGGGTGGGCGCTCTGACGGGCGATGTCGAGTGAGAACTCGTCTGATTGAATGAGAGAACAAATATTTCACTTTTTCAATACGTTAGTTGTCAAAGCCGCGAATTTTCG
>JAJRTB010000070.1 GCA_024278495.1 Deltaproteobacteria bacterium | reverse complement strand
CGGCCAGCCCCTGGCCGGTCACCTCAACATCTGTCGAACCGACAAGAAGGCCCCGGCTGGAAGCCTCGGTCGCGCCATGCCGGATCAGCAACAGTCGGGTAGCCATGGCGCCCGGGCCGGATCAGAGACCAGTTGACAGGACGTGCCGACCGGCGTCCGCCCATCTTGCGCCGCAACGCTCCGCTCCCCCGGGAAAAACACGGGACAGCCTTTAATCTCCACTCCAGGGCGGTGATCCATGCCGGGTTCAGCGAAGATATCCCTGCTCTTCGAGATAGAGCAAGATCTCCTGAACCGCCTCGGCCGGGGTCATGTCGGCGGTATTGATGGTCAGCTCGGGATTGGCGGGCGGCACGTACGGGTCAGACACACCGGTGACACCCTTGATCCTGCCGGTCCGGGCCTTGGCGTACAACCCCTTCCGGTCACGCTGCTCGCATACCTCAAGGGGCGTGGACACATACACTTCGACATATCCACCGTAGCGGCTGATCAACTCCCGGTTGGCCTGGCGGGATTCCTCGTAGGGGGCTATGGGCGCGCACAGGGCAATACCGCCGTTCTTGGTGATTTCACTGGCCACGAATCCGATCCGGGTTACGTTCAGGTTCCGGTGTTCCCTGGAAAAAGTCAGCTCGGAAGAAAGGTTACGGCGGACAATATCTCCGTCCAGCAGCGTCACGGGGCGATCCCGCATCTCCATGAACTTGACCATCAGGACCCGGGCGATGGTCGACTTTCCGGAACCGGAAAGACCGGTCAGAAAGATGGTGAAGCCTTGGCGGGAGCGGGGCGGATAGGACTTGCGCAGCTCAGCCACCACCTCGGGGTAGGAGAACCACTCGGGTATCTCCAGGTCCCACTCCAGGCGCCGCCGCAGCTCCCGGGACGTGATGGTTTTGACTGACTCCTCATCCGTTTCGTCAAGCATGACATAACAGGCCTTGTCCTCCAGGTACCCCATGCGCATCTGGGGGACCATTTCGATACCCGTCTCCGGACTCATCCGGGCCACCAGTTCCTGGGCGGCGTGACGCGGGTAAAACAGATCACGGCCGTTCCGGGCGAAGGGATCGCCATGGTCGCAGGCGACCATGAAATGACTGCAACCGAAATTCTTGCGGATGACGGCATGCCACAGGGCTTCCCTGGGGCCGGCCCATCGTTCGGCCAGGGGGGTCAGGCCGAGCATGATCATGTTCGCGGGGAACCTGTTGACAAAGGCCTGGTAGCAGCGCACATGGGTATAGTGATCCAGGCTGCCCGGGGACTCCAGGCCGACAACGGGATGGAGGAAGATGCTGGCGCCGATGTCACGGGCCGCGGCCAGGACCATCTCCCGATGGGCGCAGTGCAGATACTCCTCCGTGTGAAAACCCAGCACCTTGCGCCAGCCATACTGGGTAAAACGGCGGTGGGTCTCGGAAGGTGTGAGGCGCAGCTCGCGGAAATCGTAATGGACCGGCAGGTTGATCCCCTCGACCGTCCCGCCGACGTACCAGGACGCCACCTGCTCCAACAGATGCTGCACCCCGGGGTGAGCCGTCGGATCGTCCGTGCCATACACCTGGTATGCTTCGAGTTTTTTATCCGGTCGCCAGACATCCTCCACGGTCATGACTGCCAGGAGAAAACCCTCCTGGTCGTTCAAGGCCAGCTTTTGGCCGGGCTCAAGGGTGGCCGCCAGCTCCCCGGTCACATCCAGGCAGATGGGCATGGGCCAGACTGTGCCGTCCGCAAGCCGCATGTCTGCGACAACACTGTCATAATCCGCCCGATTCAAAAAACCGGTCAACGGATACAGGGCACGGTTCAGAAGCAGTTCCAGGTCAGACACCTGCCTGGCGTTGAGGTCCAGGCCCTGGTAGTCAATGGTCTTCCTGCAGATCTCTTCAGCCCGGCGGAAATGGACCACCAGGCTCTCAGAGTATTCGTGTTTGGTCTTGAGCATAATAGCCTATGTATATTGAAAAGAGGTTTCAACGTCAACATGAAACCATCTCTGATTCAAAAAACACAGGCGCTGTCCAGACCAACAAAGAGCTGATAATGAGTATACAGGGGGGAAGTGGAAAGAACCTGGTGTCCGGAAAAGGATCACCCGGACACCAGGAAATGCGCGACGCCTACCTGGCGACCTCTACCTCGCCGCTGATCTTCTCGACCAGCTTGGGGCCGATGCCCTTGACCCTTGCCAGGTCTTTCAGTGATTTAAACTTGCCGTTGGTTTCCCGGTCCTTGACGATCGCCTCTGCCTTGACCGGGCCGATACCCTTGACGGATTCAAGCTCCGCCACGGTTGCCGTATTCACATTAACCTTGGCAAATGCCGCTGCCGCCAGACAGAGAACCAAACCTAAAGCAAGCGCCAACTTTTTCATACCCACCTCCTTTCTGTTCGACTTTAAGCAGCCCCAAGGACACCTTTATCATATACCATACAACACCGTGTCATCAAGCATTATATTTAAGCAGCATACAATTACATCATGTACATACATAAACGTTCGTAAAAGCCGATGTTGACGACCTCGCAAAAAAAGCCGTGACCTCCGGCAGGCGCTGTGACAAATCAGGAGATTACGACGGATCAGTTCTGCAACCTGGCCTGGGTTGTCAACATCCACAACCGCTGGTAACAATTCCTTTCCGTGACGTCGCAGACCTTGCCCTCCTCGTAAAAAAACGGTATGTAAGTACTGTCGAATACAGAGCGCAACTTTCGGGGCGTAAGGAGTGTGAAAGCACGCCGCAATCACGACATTTGCAGCACCACAACAGTCGCCGTCTTTTGACGAGTCCGACAAAACACCTTCTCTTGCACTGGACACCATTATTTCATGACTCAAAAAGCACTGATTACCGGCGTCACCGGGCAGGACGGCGCCTATCTCTCCGAATTCCTGCTTAACAAGGGCTACGAGGTCCACGGTATCAAACGTCGCACCTCGCTTTTCAACACGGACAGGATTGATCATCTCTACAAGGACCCGCACGAAAAGAAACGGAACTTTATCCTGCACCACGGTGACCTGACCGACTCATCCAGCCTCATCCATATAATTGAGAAGGTGCAGCCTGATGAAATCTACAATCTCGGGGCCCAGTCCCACGTGGCGGTTTCCTTTGAGGAACCGGAATACACGGCCAACTCGGACGCAATCGGCACCCTGCGCATCCTGGAGGCAATCCGGATCCTGGGCCTGGAGAACAAAACAAAATTCTACCAGGCTTCCACCTCGGAGCTCTTCGGCCTGGTCCAGGAAACCCCCCAGACAGAGAAGACACCGTTCTACCCCCGCTCCCCCTATGGCTGCGCCAAACTCTACGCCTACTGGATCACGGTCAATTACCGGGAATCATATGGCATGTTCGCCTGCAACGGCATCCTCTTCAACCATGAATCTCCGGTCCGGGGCGAAACCTTTGTCACCCGCAAGATCACCCGGGCCCTGGCCCGGATCAAGCTCGGTCTGCAGGACTGCCTCTACCTGGGCAATCTCAATGCCCGGCGGGACTGGGGCCATGCCCGTGATTACGTGGAGATGCAGTGGCTCATGCTGCAGCAGGAGGTTCCGGAAGACTTTGTGATCGCCACCGGTGTTCAGCACAGCGTCCGGGATTTTGTCAACATCGCGGCCGCCGAGCTCGGCATGACCATTACCTGGCAGGGCGAGGGCGCCGACGAGCGGGGGATAGATGAAAAGGGGAACTGCATAGTCGCCATTGACCGCCGCTATTTCAGACCGGCCGAGGTCGAAACCCTGGTGGGCGATTACACCAAGGCCA
The DNA here is from genome assembly GCA_024278495.1 of Deltaproteobacteria bacterium. Classification (GTDB taxonomy): domain Bacteria; phylum Desulfobacterota; class Desulfobulbia; order Desulfobulbales; family Desulfobulbaceae; genus UBA10518. The sequence continues at coordinate 5,587 of JAJRTB010000070.1, read as the reverse complement.
GGGAAAAACTCGGCTGGACCCCCAAGACCACCTTCAGAGAGCTGGTGGTGGAGATGGTCCAGGCCGACCTGAAGCAGGCCCGGCAGGACAGCCTGATCAAAAAACACGGCTACGACGTGTTTGACCGGATTGAATAGAACACGGCAAGGGACAAGGCATCAAGGATTCAGTCACCCGTTCTTTTCAACCGTATAGTGTTCGGGAATGGTCAGCTGAAAGCGGGCCGGGGCCGGGCCGGGGCCGGGATACACCCGGTCGAGACGGATGAGAAGACTGCCGCTGATGGATGATCCCTGTACCTGGATGCGTCCGGGGATCCGGCACCCGGGCGGGTAGAGATCATAATCACCGTACACCACGTCAATAAGCGGCGGGCCACCCCCCTCGCTGAACAGCCGGGAGCGGAGAATCACCCCTCTGTCCCGATCAAAAAGGATCGCGCGCCGGGTTCCCTCGACCGGTTTCATGAAAATCCAGGCAACGCGCGGATCACCGGCATCACCCCGGACATCCATGACGGACGCGTCAAGCCCGGGAAGGCGGCCGGTTAAAAGAGGCAGCACGTCACCCACGTGGAGCGCCTCGGGCACGTACCTGTTCCAGACGTCGGAGCCGACCGGCCCGACATAGGCTTTACCGGCCCGGTTATCAACCAGGGTATAGTTCTCCCCGTCGGTCACCATGATGTTCAGGGGCCGGCCCAGGGGGCCGATGGTTGAATAGCGGAGAAAAGCCGGAGTCCGGGCCTGAATCATTCCCGTGATGTGGCGGATCCGGCCCAGAAGCGTAAACTCAAGAGACAGGTCCGCGTCGAGCGCGCCCCCGCACTGTTCCCGCAGAAAACCTTCAAACCGGGACAGGACCTCTTCCTGCTCCCGGGTGGAGAGCTCGACAGTTCGCGTCTGCATGGTTGCGCAACCGCCCAGCAACAGCAGACAGGACAGGACCAGAAAAGCCCCTTTCAGACGGGTGTCCAGGACGCTCACTCTTTCAGACTGTTTTCAATGAGCCTGATCTTCTCCAGAAGAGCGTCCCGGGCCTCCCGGTCATCCTCCTCCAGAAGCTCAAGAGACTTTCGATAGGCATCAAGGGCCTTGTCCCGACGGCCAAGCTCCAGGTAGACGTCAGCCAGATGTCCGGCAATGGTCGGATCGTCCGGGGACAGTCGTACCGCCTCACGGAGCTCGGCCAGGGCCTCTTCAAGACGACCAAGCCGGTAATAAACCCAGCCCAGGCTGTCGCGGATATAGCCGCTCTCAGGCTTCAGCCCGACTGCCTTGCGGATATACTCAAGGGCCTTGTCCAGATGAATATTCCTGTCCGCCCAGGAGTAGCCCACGTAGTTGAGGGCGCCGCCGTGCTCGGGCTTACGCCTGAGAACTTCCTGCATCACCGAGATAGCCCTGTCACTCTCCCCGGCGCTGTCCAGAAACAGAGCGTACTCATACAAAAGTTCGTCATCATCCGGAAATGCGGCAAGGGCGCGCTTGAAGGTGCTCTCTCCCATCTCGTTCCTGTCCTGGAGCTGGTACAGGGCCGCCAGCATGACATACAGGTCGGGACTGCCGGCAGCGCCGCCGTCGGCAAGAATGTTTTCCAACAGCTCAACCGCCTCGTTTTCACGGCCAAGATGCCTGAGAACACGCACCCGGAGGGCGAGAGCGTTCTCATACTCATCAGACGCGCTGCTGATCAACTGCAGCTCGGCCAGGGACTTTTCATACTGTTCCGCCTGGGAGAGAATAACTGCCAGGAGGTACCGAACAGAAGAAGAATTGTTCTTTTCCAGGTACTTGCGCAGGTTGACAACGGCTTCATCGTACCTGCCCATCCGGGCGTAAAACCGGGCCACCGACAGGTTCACCCGGTCGGAGCGGCCGGAACGGGTTTTGAGGCTGTGCAGCAGCTCCAGGGCTTCCTCCTCCCGTTCAACATCGAGCAGGGCGTTGACCAGGGAGAGCGCCACCCGTTCATTATCCGGGTCGCCTTCCAGAACCTGACGATAGATTGCTATCAACTCGTCGGTTCTCTCCTGTTGGGCATACACCTCGCTTTTCTCCAGCAGCAGATCCGTTGACCAGCTGATCTCAAGGGCACGGTCATATTCGTTCAGGGCCTGATCATACTTGCCCCTACTCAGGTAGATACGGCCAAGCAGGACATGGGCGGGATAGGATTCCGGCTGTGCCTCCAGGACCTGTTTCAGGACCTGCTCTGCCCCATCCAGGTTGTTCTGGTTCAGGTACAACTCACTGAGCAGCATGAGCGACCTGGTTTCAGAAGGATCAAGCCGGTGGATGGTCCGGTATTCCCGGGCAGCCGCATCGTTCTGTCCCAGGCTGATATAGACCCGGGCCAGGAGCATTCTTATCCCCTCCGCATCAGGCTTTTTCTCCAGGTATTTCTTCAGCAGAACGGCCGCCTCCCCGCCACGGTTCATCCGCAGCAGGATAACGGGAATCTTGCGCATGATATGGTCGGCATCCGGGTCGCAGATAAGGGCCTTTTCGTAGGCTTCCAGGGCCTCGGGCAGACGCATGGCCAGTTCGGCCTGACGGCCCCAGAGAAAATAGAAGTAGGCGCAGCTGTAGTCGGGTTCATCGACCGGGACCGGAGTGACGGCAATGTTTCCGGGCTGACACCCGGCCGTCAGGACCAGGGAAAACAGCATGATGACGAACAGGCCCCTGCTGAAAATGTCTCGTCTCACTATACGCATATTCCTTTATCGCGCAGCAGTTTATCCACGGCCGAACGGATTTCTCCGAAAACACGCTCCAGGGGTTGATCCGCCCGTATGCGGACGATACACGGATCAGAAAACGAGGCAAACAGCTCAGCCACCCGCTGAAGCTGCTCTTCCTGCTCAAACTCGTTGAGCGCCTCACCCCGTGACTCCTGGATACGGACCAGGCTGACCTGCGGCGACATGGTCAACAGGAGCACCAGGTCAGGCCGCGGCGCAAATGCGTTTTTGGCAAAAACACGGGCCGGATCCATTCCGGCCGCGCCCTGGTAGGCGGCAGTGGAAAAGTAATACCGGTCGGTCAACACCACCTTGCCGGCGGCCAGCGAGGGTTGTATCAACTCCTTGACATGGAGGCGCCGGTCAGCGACAAAGAGCTCAAGCTCTTCTGCCGGGCTGCAGCGGGACCGGTCCACATACAGTTCCCTGATCTTCCGCCCATAAGGTCCGTCCGTAGGCTCGCGGGTTTCGACCACGTCCATGCCCCGCGCGCGCAGGTGGTCGGCCAGCAGACGGAGCTGGGTCGATTTGCCGGTGCCGTCAATCCCCTCGATTGCTATCAGGATACCCTTGTTTTCGATCTTCATCAACTCCCTCGTTGCCGAATTCGGTTTCGGGCGATGGCGGCGGCCATCTCAAAGGCGGCGTCGAGGCTGGTACATTCAGCCCTGCCCTGGCCGGCAATATCATATGCAGTGCCGTGGTCAACCGAGGTCCGGACAATGGGCAACCCCAGGGTCACGTTGACCCCGTCACCAAAGTGGAGCAACTTGAAGGGAATCAGACCCTGGTCATGATACATGGCCACCACCGCGTCAAACTCGCCGGCCGCGGCCCGGTGAAAGACAGTGTCCGGCGGCCATGGGCCGCTCACCCGGCCGGGGCCGTTCCAGGATCGAATCACCGGCGCGATAACTTTTTCCTCTTCCCGCCCGAACATGCCCTGCTCACCGCCATGGGGATTAAGAGCCGCCACCGCGATCCGCGGCTCTTCCATACCGAAGTCCTCACGCAAACCACGTTCCGTCATGCGCACACAATCAGCCACGGCCTGCCGGCTCACCAGTTCCGGCACCCGGGAAATGGGCTCATGGATGGTAACCAGGGCCACCCGCAGCCGGTCACCGGCCAGCATCATCAGGTATTCATCCGCCCCGGACAGTGCCGCCAGCATCTCGGTATGACCGGGAAAGTCGTACCCGGCCAGATTGAGCGCCTTCTTGGTAATCGGACAGGTAACCATGGCGGCAAGCTCATTGTTGCGAATCATGCGAACCGCCGCCTCAATATAGCCGGCCATGGCCCGGCCCGTCTCAATGCCGGGTCGGCCCCAGGCCAGCTCTCCGGGATCAAGGTCAGAGAGATTGCGGACCGGCACGGTCCCGGTCCGGACAGGAGCGCCCGGATGCCAGGCGGCAATCTCAAGATCCATATTCAGCAGCTCCGCTGTCCGGCGCATGACGGAAAGATCGCCGAGCACCACCGGCCGATATCCGGACGGCCCGGATTTCCTTGCCGCGAAAAACTTCAGGATGATCTCAGGGCCGATACCCACCGGGCAGCCCATGGTTATGCCGATACAACCCATGCTAGACCGTGTCAAAAGCGTTTTTAATATGCTCCAGGCCTTCCTCCCCGCCCTGATCCAGGGAAACAGCCACCACGTCGAACCGGGCTGCCTGGTCACTGCGGCCGTTCCGCACCATATAATCGAGGGCCGCGCGGGTCATACGCTGCCGCTTCCTCAGGTTCACCGCCTCGAGCGGGCTGCCGTACCGGCCCGATGTGCGGGTTTTCACCTCAACAAACACCAGGGTTTCCCCCTGCTCGGCAATAATGTCGATTTCGCCAAACGGTTGCCGGTAGTTCCGGGCCAGGATCGCGTATCCCGCCTCTTCCAGGTATCCGACCACAAGCTCTTCACCGTCACGGCCGACCGCCAGGTGGCGCCTCCGGGCACGGGTCTTTTTTTTATTCATCCGGGCTGCCACGGTCTATCCCCCCTCTGCGTGCTGCCAGAGGCGCCCCTGCTCTGGTGTGGTCATGTCAGCCCGGTCTGCGGTATATTCCCGCACCCCCTTGAATGTGCGGCGATGGATCGGGCAGGGACCGTGCTCTTCAATGGCCCGGCGGTGACCGGCGGTGGGATAGCCCTTGTTACCGGCAAAACCGTACTGGGGATAGCGGTCGTGATACCGGGCCATGATCCGGTCCCGGGTGACCTTGGCGATGATGGAGGCCGCGGCAATGGAAGCGCTCTTTGATTCACCCCTGACCAGGGCTTTCTGGGGCAAATCAACCGGCGCGGGAAACTTGCCGTCCACCAAGAGGAAATCAGGTGTCAGGCCGGAACGTTGTATCAGGTGCGCCACGGAACGGGCCATGGCCATGAGGGATGCCTGCAGAATATTGACCCGGTCTATCTCGTCGGCTTCAACCACGGCCCAGCCTATGGCGGCGCCGCTGCCAAAGAGCAGTTCAAACAGGGTGTCACGCCGGGCGGCGGTCAGTTTCTTGGAGTCCCGGAACAGGCTGAAATCGCAGTCGTCGGGCAGAACGACGCACCCGGCAACGACCGGTCCGGCCAGGGGTCCGCGGCCGGCCTCGTCAAGCCCTGCCACGCGGGGATACCCTGCCCGGGCAAGGCCGCGCTCAAGCTGAAAGGTGGCGTCGTGATGATCGGGATAAAACGAAAACAGAGCATGGTCCTGATTATCCATGACGGATACGTGTGCCTATGCCCTGAACCCCATATTTCGGCTGACCTGCAGGATCAGTTGATACCGCGTTCCTTGATCCGGGCGGCTTTACCGCGGCGTTCGCGCAGGTAGTAGAGGCGGG
>JAJRTB010000069.1 GCA_024278495.1 Deltaproteobacteria bacterium | reverse complement strand
TCAGAAACAAACGGGACATGGGACGGGATGTCTCGCTGATCACGGTCAGCGCCGGTGGCGGCAGTTTCGGTTTTCGCATTCTTGAAGCCGCACTGAGGGCCCACGCCCTCCTGGAACGCGCGAACCTGCGCATGCAGCTCTTTACCGGGCCCTATCTCGCCGAGGATCAGTTTCAAACCCTGCGAAAACTTGCCGGGCCGGGCGCGGCGGTGGAACGGTTCACCAGCGACTTTCCGGCCTGGCTGGCCGCCTCAGACCTCTCCGTGTCCATGGGCGGCTACAACACCACCATGAACGTGCTGGGTTCAGCCACCCCGGCCCTGATCCTTCCCTACAACCATGACCGGGAGCAGGGTTTGCGGGCCAGGGCCCTCAGCCGCCGGGCTGACCTGAGGGTGCTGGTGGAAGAGGATCTGGAACCCGTACGATTGGCCGAACTGATGCGCCAAGGCATGAAAAAAACATCCCGGCCGGCGCAGGTCCGCCTGGACGGAGCCCGGCAGACGGTGAAACTCCTGGAACAACTCCGCGTGACTCCAAAGGAACCAACCTGATCATAACTCGTCACTGGGTTTGTCACTCTGCGATTGTACCTACCCATAATTTGTAAGTGATCAGGGGCCGGCCAGGGCTGTCAACTTCTGCTCAAGCAAGGTATAATTGCGGACCAGGTCATGGCTGCGACGTACACGCGCGCTCCCCTCGGCCCCCATCCGGCGCCGCAGGTCCGGGTCGTTCAACAGCTGCTCAATGGCGCGCCCAAAGCCTGCCGGATCGTCAGCGGAAGCCAGCAGGCCGGACCGGCCATGGTCCACGGCCTCGGCCGCGCCCCAGTCCCCGTAAGCCACGACCGGCAGACCGCAGGACTGGGCCTCCAGGTACACCATGCCAAGGGACTCATTGACACCTGGAAACACAAAAAGATCCGCCGCGCTGTAATAACGATGCATCTCCCTGCGATCCACCCGGCCCTCGAGGATACAAACGCCCGGAGGCAGTTGCCGCTGGACCGCCTGTTCAACCTGTTTCCTCCCGGCCCCGTCACCGACAATGACCAGGTGTAACCGGTTGGCACGCTCAATAATCGCCGCACAGGCATCAATAACCGACAGAATCCCCTCGGTTTTGACGTCATCCCGGAACATGGCCGCGGTCAAAACCACCGGACAGGAGTTGACCCTCCACCTGTCACGTAACTTCCGACGGGCGCCTGCATCAAACCGAAAGTCATGGGGATGGATACCCGGCCCCACGTAGACAACCCTGTCGGAGGGCAACAACCTGCGCAGGTTCTGCTCGTCCCGCCTCTTGTTGGTGAACACAATCCGGGCCGCCCGCAAGACCCGGCGGTTGAGCAGGAAACCGGGCAAGGTTTTCAGACTGCGCCGCCGCTTGGTGGAATAGACCCCCTGGAAGAGGACATAGGGAATGTCCAGACGCCGGGCGCACCAGGGTCCCAACATGTCCGGGGCCTTGTAATAGGAGTGATAACTGAGCCAGATATCCGGTTTCTTTTCCCGTAACCGGCGAAGCACCCGCAGCCGTTCAAGGACAAGTCCCGGCCAGCGCCAGGGTTTCAGGAAAAGCCAGCGGCAACGCAGCCGGCTGACCAGGTCAATGCGGTGTCCCCGGCCCCGGAAAAAATCATACAGCTCGGTGCCGGTCACCAGGTCGCCGGAGGGGTTAGGGTGCCCCATGGGCTTGAACGGCATGTAAAAGGCTATGTTCATCAGGTTTCCAGTCTCCGGTGCGACAACAGGCGGGGCTGAGCCTGCCGGGGATATTGACCGGGAGGCGCGACCCCTCCATTCTGCGTCATTCCCCGCTAAAAGTCAAACCGTATGGAGAACCGGCGCCATCGCCTCAAACCCGCTGATCCGCAACAAAAAACCACGTACAAATTTTGGGCAGGTAAAATCACATAGTTACAAACCCTGTGACGAGTTACAAAAATTGTCTATATACTTATCCGGGTTACGGTTTTCTGCTTTTGCGAACGATCAGTTTCTGCTACAATAAAAATTATCAATTACAGCAGAAATTTTTCCCTGTCCCCTGTGGTTGGGTACATCACCGGCAAAACGATTCACCACAGGTAAACGCTCACGGATTCAGGTTTTCACCCAGCAGGTTGCGACAATTATGGAAAAACTTGTAGCGCTGCCCTTCACCAAATCTGTTGAAATCGCCTACAAGTCCATCCGCGCCCGCTTTTTCCGTTCCCTGATCACCACCCTCAGCCTGGTGCTGGCCGTAGCCTTTCTCTGTTATGTCCAGGCCGGCAACAATATTGCCGAGGGCATCCTGCAAAACGGTGATCCGGCCGGACTCCAGGCCCTGGTCCGGGCGGGTTTTGATGTGGAAGAAGGCGACACCGTCATTGGTGATACGGCCAAACAGCGCTGGATCGTGCTCCTGTCGCTACTGGTCTGCGTGGTCGGCATTATCAACGCCCAGTTGATGGCGGTCACCGAACGGTTCCGCGAGATCGGCACCATGAAGTGCCTGGGCGCCCTGGACCGGTTCATCCTGCGCCTCTTTCTGCTGGAAGCCACCATCCAGGGACTGCTCGGGTCCCTGACCGGAGCCCTGATCGGCCTGCTGTTCGCCGTCTTCTCGGCCACCCTTGTCTTCGGATCCCTGGTCTTCTCCTCCCTGCCCGTGAAAAACCTGGCCATGACCATGCTGGCGGCCACCGCCGTCGGCTGCCTGCTCAGCCTGATCGGCGTTGTTTATCCGGCCGTCAGGGCGGCCCGCATGGAACCGGTGGAAGCCATGCGGGTGGAAGAATAATGTTAACCAGAGTGTCGCATCATGAGTGATGAACATGCCATAATCCGCACCACCGACGTGGTCAAAACCTTTCAACTGGGCAACCAGCCCCTTGAGGTGCTCAAGGGTATCAGCCTGACCATTGTCGCGGGCCGCTATGTCTCTATCATGGGGCCGTCCGGTTCCGGCAAATCCACCCTGTTCAACATGATCGGCGGCCTCGACAAACCCACTTCGGGCAAGGTCTTTATCGACGAGGTGGATATCGCTCAGCTGGACGCCTATGAACTGGCCTGGCTGCGCTGCCGCAAGATCGGCTACATCTTTCAGACCTTCAACCTGATCCCGGTCATGACCGCCCTGGAAAACGTTACCCTGCCCATGACCTTTGCCGGGACCGGCAGTGACGAGGCAATGGAACGGGGCATGGAACTGCTCAAAACCGTCGGCCTGGCAGACCGTCACGACCATAAACCCTCCGAGCTGTCCGGCGGCCAGCAACAGCGGGTGGCCGTTGCCCGGGCCCTGGCCAACGGGCCGGCCATTGTCCTGGCGGACGAGCCCACCGGCAACCTGGACCTCAGCACCGGTGAGGAGATCATCAACCTGCTCAAACAGATGAGCGCAGACCGGGGCGTGACCATCATCTCCGCCACCCATGATTTCAAGATGCTCAACGTGTCCGACGAGGTCATCTGGATCCGGGACGGTCTGATCGACAAGATAGAGCAGCGTGACGAGTTGAAAATTTCCATCGGAACCATTGAATGACCAGGAACTTCCCCGAAATCATACCTTGCTCCCTGCTGCTGGGCCTGCTTCTTCTGATTCCGGACGCCGGCAGGGCCATGATGACGGGAATGATGGATGGACCCGATCTTGAGGTTCAGGCCTCCCTGCTGGAAGCGGTCCGGGTCCTGAGCAGGGTGCCGGATCGCGGCACCGGCACCGACGGCGCAACCAGGGCAGCCGACTATATCAGAGCCCGGCTGGAGGCGGCTCGTCCCGAAACCCTGGACCGGGTCCACTTCCAGGTTCCCGTTCCGACCCACCAGGGCAGCAGAATCCTGGTGGGTGCCAGAGAATTCCCGCTCCAGCCCCTGCTCTACAACGCTGTAACACCGCAGGGGTTGCCCGGGACAGGCCTGACGGGGAACCTCGTCTACGGCGGCCGGGGTGAGCTGGCCGACTTCAACAGTCGGAAAATCGCCGGCAGCGTTGTCCTGCTGGAGATGGAATCAGGCCGTAACTGGCTCAATGCCGCATCGCTTGGAGCCGCTGCCATAATCTACATCAACCGGGGCGAGACCCCGCGGACCCGCTTTGCTGAAAAAAAAGAGTTCTCGCCGATCCAACTGCCCTGTTTCTGGATGGACCAAAATGATCTTGAGCAGCTGGCCCCGGGCGCTGCCGCGAACCCCGCAGTCGTTGACGGAACACAGGTGCGAATCTTCTCTTCCATGCGCTGGCAGAACCGGGAGGCAGAGAACATATACGCCCTCTTTCCCGGCACCGATGTCAAGCGAGCCGGTGAGCTGCTGATTGTCGAGGCCTTTTACGACGCCTCGACCTTCCTGCCCGGCCATGCCCCGGGCGCGGACGAGGCCCTGTCCATCGCGGCGCTCCTGGATCTGGCAGATCAACTGGCCAGGACCCCACCCAACCGTCCCTTTCTTCTGGTCGCCACCAGCGGCCATGCTCAGGGGCTGGCCGGTATGCGGGAAATGATCTGGGCCATTAACGCCCGCTCCAAGGACCTGCGAAAACTGGATAAACAGTTAAAAAAGGACAAAGAGACCAGAAGCAAATACATCGAACTCCTGCAATCCTTTCAGAACGACGCCTTTGACAACGGCCGGACCCTGGAGTTGCAGGAGGCCCTGCGCCACGCCCTGAAACTGGAAGTGGACACGCTCTCCACCGAGCTTATGCGCCTGAGGATGGGAAAGGACAACGGCCCGGCCGCCAAACCCCGGATAAAGACCCTGGCCGACAAACGCTTCATCCTGCGCCGCCTGGAATGGCGCACCTCCATGGCCGACCTGGAAGCGGAAACCCGCGCCATGCTTGACCCGCTCATTGCCCGGGCCATGGCCGAACACCGGGCGGTTATCGCCGAGGTCAAAAAACAACGCGCCATGCTCAAGGCGGCCAAACGGTTCCGCAGCATGATGGCAGACTATGAGCCGCGGGCGGTCATCTCCCTGCACCTGTCCAGTCACGGCAACGGCCTTGGCGCCTTTCACCAGGGCTTTCTCTATCCCCTCCGGGCCCGGATCAACCGGACCGCGGCGTTTCGGAACATTGAAGACGTCCTCCAGGAAACCGCGGCAAAACTGCCGATGACCCTGCCGACCTTTTTCTCCAGCCTCCGGCCCAACCGGCTGCGGCCCTGGCAGGACATGCTGCCGGATCGGCCCGCCCTGGGCGGCGAGGTCAGCAGCCTGGCCGCCCTGCCCGGCCTGACCCTGGCCACCACCGGTGATATCCGCTCACACTGGGGCACTCCGTTCGACACCATGGACCGGGTCGACTGGAACTATGCCGCCCGCCAGTGGACCCTGGCCACGCACCTGCTCAGGGGGCTGGACCGGGCCGGCAAACTTGAAACCGGCTATATCCGCAACGGTTTTGCAACCGTGGCCGGCAGCACCAGCCTGCTCCTGCACGGCGACCTCTTTGCCGAACACCCCGCGCCCGGCACCCTGCTGCTCGCCTTCCAGGGGTTGAGCAGGTATTACGTCATGACCGATCTGCAGGGCCGCTTTCTTCTCAAGGGCGTGGCCGACAAGAAACATGTACAGGACAAGGTGATCCTCGAGGGCTACCGGTTCAACGACGACGGCACGATCCTCTGGGCCATTGACAAGAAACTGACCGGCAAGCCCGCCTACCGGATCAAGATGCGGCGCACCGCCATGAAGACGGACCTGATCATGTTCAAGTGCCGGCAGACCACCATCTTTAACCTGCTGGAACCGCGCAACTTCCGCTACATGACAAAACTCCGGCTCATCGACGGCCGGCGCGAGGCCCAGCCGGTCCGTTACTGGTACAGCCGCATCGACACCCGCTCCTCGATCATCGCCTCCATCTTCCTGGAACCGGAAACTCCGCTCAAGCTGACCCTGTCGGATACGGTTCTCAAAAAGAAAATGATCCTGACCAACGGTAGCGCGGATGATCCCATGGGCGGCGGCTACAACATCTCACAGTATCCATCCCTCTACAACACCTCCTATCGGGCGGCCCGGGACATGTGGACCCTGATTAACCCGCGTATCAGCAACCTGGAGGAACACGGCATCCACGACCCCAGGATCAAGGGCCTGCAACAGGACGGACTGATGGCGCTTGACAGGGCGCGGACCGCCCTGGCCGAGTACCGCTACGATGTCTTTTCCGAGCAGGCCACCCGGGCCTGGGCCCTGGCCGGCCGGGTCTATGATCACGTGGAAAAAACCCAGAAGGACGTGCTCTTCGGCGTCCTCTTCTATATCGCCCTCTTTGTCCCCTTTGCCTTCTGCCTGGAGCGCCTCCTCTTCGGCTTTGTCTCCATCTACAAGCGGATAGGAGCTTTCCTCGGGATCCTCCTGCTCCTGATCGCGGTCATTGCCCAGGTCCACCCTGCCTTTGAACTGGCCTACAGCCCGACTGTCGTTATCCTGGCCTTCTTCATCATCGGCCTCTCGCTCATCGTCACCCTGATCATCATCGTCCGCTTTGAGGATGAAATGATTCTCCTGCAGCGCCGCGCCTCCCATAAGCGACCGGCCGAGATCAGCAACTGGAAGGCCTTTACCGCCGCCTTCTTTCTCGGCGTCTCCAACCTGCGACGCCGCCGGATGCGCACCGGCCTCACCTGCCTGACCCTGATCATCCTCACCTTCACCATCATGAGCTTTACCACGGTCAAGTCCATGCGACGCCAGAACAGGCTCCAGTTCGGCGACACCCCATCCTACCAGGGGCTGCTCATCAAGAACATCGGCTGGAACGATCTGCCTCCCGAATCACTCACCGTCTTCAACACCCTGTTCAACGGCCGCGCCATTGTCGCCCCCCGGGTCTGGCTGGAGTCGGAAGAGCGGACCCGGGCCATGTGTTTAACCGCCTGCGTTGTCCCTGAACAGCCTTTCATTCTCCAGGGGTTGACCGGCCTGTCCGCCAACGAACCCGCGGTCAGCGGTCTGGACAGAATCCTGCTGCGGGGCCGCTGGTTTGAGCCCGGCGAAACCCGGGCCGTGCTTATCCCGTCGCGGCTGGCTGAACTGCAGGGCTACGATCCCGGGATCCCTGAACGCAGTTTTATCACTCTCTGGGGCGTGCGGCTCAAAATCGTCGGCGTCTTCTCTGAAAAAATGCTGCAGCAGTCGCCGGACCTGGACGGCGAAATCCTGACCCCGGTCATCTTTCCCAGCGAAACGGTCCTGGAGATGAGCGAGGTGGAAAAGGAAGCCCTGGAATCCGGTGATGACGTCCGCTCCTTCCAGGGCAACTACCGCCACCTGCCGCCGGACCAGATCCTGATCGTGCCGGATATCTTTCTCCTGGAAACCGGCGGCAGGCTCAAAGGCGTGGCCCTGAAACCCGGCGATGACCGATCCGTGACAAAGGCCGATGTGGAGGGATTGACCGACCGGTTCGGCCTCTCGATCTTCAGCGGCGAACCAGACGGAGTGTACCTCTACAACGCCAGCGACACGGTGAGCTACGCCGGCATGCCAAACATCCTCATCCCCCTGCTCATCTCGACCCTGATCGTCTTGAACACCATGATCAGCTCGGTGGTGGAACGAAAGAAAGAGATAGCGGTCTACACCTCGGTGGGGCTGGCTCCCACCCACGTCAGTTTTCTCTTTATTGCCGAAGCCCTGGCCTTTGGCGTGCTCTCGGTGGTCCTGGGCTATATCCTGGCCCAGACCAGCGCCGGTCTGCTGGCCGGCACCGCCCTCTGGGAAGGCATAACGGTCAACTACTCATCGCTGGCCGGAGTGGCGGCCATGGTCCTGGTCATGGGCGTGGTCCTGCTGTCAGTGATCTATCCGTCCCGGATGGCCTCGCACATCGCCATCCCGGACGTCAACCGCTCCTGGTCCATGCCCACGGACCAGGGCGACACCATGGCGGTCACCCTGCCCTTTCTGATGCGCTACCATGAAAACACCTCCATTGCCGGCTTTCTCTACAGCTTTTTCAAAGGCCACCAGGACGTCTCCCATGGTATCTTCTCCACCGGACCGGTGGAGGTGGATACCCGGGAGTCCGGTGACGGCAACATCCTGCCCGTTGCCGCTGAATGCCTGCACCTGCGGGCAAAGGTATGGCTGGCGCCCTTTGATTTCGGTATCATGCAGTGGGTGGAGATCAGTTTCTGCCGGGCCGAAGAGGGGAAGGATTTTCTGGAGATCTGCGTGACCATGCACCGGCAGGCCGGTGAGGTG
>JAJRTB010000068.1 GCA_024278495.1 Deltaproteobacteria bacterium | reverse complement strand
CGGCAGCAGGCACACCAGAAGGACCAGCCCGAAGAGTCGACGCCTTCATCCGGCCTTACGGGCGCGGGCCGGGAAGACGGCAAAGCAGACTATGCTGCCATTGCGTAGTTATAATCGTCTGCGATTATATTTAAAGATCCATCCTTTTTACGAGCTGACGGAACGCTCGGCATGCAACGTTGAGCTTACATATCCCCGTCGAATCCGTTTCACCCCCATTCACACGGATGAGGTCGAAAAACAGAAGACAGAACGAATGTTCTCAAAATATTTTTTCCTGTCCCGGTTCCCTCCCTGGCTGTTTACTTGTGGCGCATTTCGCGCTCTATATCGCGGTTCAACTGTTTCTGTTTAAGCGCCGCGCGTTTGTCGTAGAGTTTCTTGCCCCGGGCAAGACCCAGTTCAACCTTGGCCTTGCCGTTAGATATAAAATATATCCTCAACGGGATAAGCGCAACCCCTTTCTCATGGAGGCGGCCGATCAGCTTTTTGATCTCGCGCCGGTGCAGGAGCAACTTTCTGACCCGCATGGGGTCAGCCGGGTTATGGGTGGCAAAGGTGTAGGGCGATATGTGGACGTTGTGCAGAAAGACCTCGCCGTTGTCGATCCGGGCGTACCCGTCCTTGAGATTGGCCCGGCCCGCCCGGAGCGACTTGACCTCCGGCCCGGTCAGCACCATGCCGGCCTCCAGGGTCCCCTCGATATGGTAATCATGGTATGCCTTTTTATTGCGGCAGACTATCTTTTTGCCCATTCACGCATCCACTTTGTTATTGATCCCCAGGGGCCTCGACAAACGGTCTCCTCTATTCTTTGCGGAAACCTCCAGCCTGTCAAGGCCGTCTCATGATATTATCAGACCGGAACGTTTTTTGCTCCATCTTCCCGTGATTAAATTCAGATTTTAGCGTATACTTCACTCAAACAGGCACGTCAGTCACTAACCGCTACGCGGAGGCATTCATGAACAAAACAGCCAAGTGGATTATCGGAATTTTCGGTCTGGTGATCGGTCTGGTAGTCATCATTTCCCTGGCCCTGCCACTCTTCATTAATCCCAACGACTACAAGGACACCCTCGCCAGGAAGGTACAGGAACAGACCGGCCGCCGCCTTTCCATGCCCGGCGACATGACACTGGATTTCTCCATCTTCGGCCTCAAAACCGTCTTCAGCATGGGAGACGTGGCGCTCTCATCCGGCCCGGCCTTTCCGGACACGCAGCTTTTTTCCAGCAGACAGGTCAAGGTCAACCTGGCCCTGTGGCCGCTGATCACCAGCAGGGAGCTTCAAATCAAAACAGTGGAGCTTAAAGGCGTCACCCTGAACCTTATCCGGGATAAAAACGGCAAGACAAACTGGGACATGGGCACCGCCAAAGCCGGAAAACCGGCAGAGCAAAAACCAGCCTCACCGGAGCAACAGCCCGTCCCGGCCCAAAAGAAAGACCAAAAGGGCCTGGCCCTTGACATAGGCGGAATCAGGATACAAGACATCAACCTTTCCTTTGAAGACCGGCAGGCCGGCAAAACCGTCAGGCTGAGCAACTTCAACATGGACATCGGCCATGTTCGCGAGGGCAAGCCGTTTCCCCTGCAGAGTACTTTTGAACTTTTCCTGGACGACGGCAAACAGGCGCCCCTGTCTGCCAGGGCAGACATCAGCACAACCCTGACCCTGTTTCTGGCCCGTCAGAATTTTTCAGTGCGGAACCTCGTTTTCAAAGGCAGCCTCAGCGGCGGCCCGATCCCGGTACCGGAGCTGAAAATCGAGCTTGACGCGGATATTGACCTGGATCTGCCGGCTGAAAAGGTGGAGATCAGGAAGCTGACCTTCCGCCAGGGTGAGCTGCAGGTGACCACCATGCTGTCCCTGGCGGGTTTTTCCGGGCCCGACATCAAGGGCGACGTAACCGTCCCGAAATTCTCCCCCAGGTCGTTTGCAGAAGGCTTCGGCGTAGCATTGCCGCTTGAAGACCCCAGGGCCCTGACCGGCTTGTCCGCGGATATCAGCTTTGCCTACAGTCCGTCCGGCCTGACCGTATCCAGGCTGCGGCTCGGCCTGGACGACTCCACAATCCAGGGCACGGCACAGGCCACCGGGCTCAAGGACGCGCCCGTCTATGACCTGGTCCTGCGGGTCGATCAATTTGACCTGGACCGCTACAAGATGAAAAAGGCGGCGCAGTCCGGGGAAGCCGCCGCGCCGGAAAACCACCCCGCCCAACCGGCAGGCGCCCGGGGCGTCGCAACTGCAGAAGGAGCTGAGGAAGACAGCCCCATTATTCCTGTTGACCTGCTGCGTTCCCTGACCTTCAATGTCGACATACAGGTGGACCGGCTGAAAGCGGCCAGGCTCAACATTACCGATATCGAGTTGAAAGCAACCGGCGACCAGGGGCTGGTTCGGCTGCAGCCCTTTGCCGCCGCCCTGTATGACGGCACCATCAGGGTAACCGGCGACATCGATGCCCGGCCCGAGGTGCCGACCATGAAGCTGACCAAGGTCCTGAAAGGCGTTGAACTGGGTCCGTTGTTCACGGACATGACCGGCAAGCCCGAAGTCAAGGGCAAGGCCAACATCAATGTCAGCGTGACCACCAGCGGCCTGACCAAAAAAGAGCTCACCGAAAACGCCAACGGCACCATGAACCTTGACCTGGCCAACTGCGAGATCGCCAAACTGAAAATTATCGACACCATCCGGGCGGCCAAGGCCGTCTATGAAACATTCCAAAACAAGGACAAGGGTTCCGGCGCCACGCAGGACCAGCGGAAGAAAAAGAAGAAAACCACCGTCCCCACGGGGCGGCCCACCGCCTTTGCCGGGCTGACCGCCACCGGCAGGATCGTCAACGGCGTCTTCATCAACAACGACCTGCTGGCCCAGTCCGAGCTGATGAAGGTCACGGGCAAGGGAACGGTCGACCTGAATACCGAGCAGGTCGATTACCTGCTCACCGTCTACCTGGCCAAATACCTGGAGCGGGATGAAGAGAGCGGGATGGTCGAACTCTCCGACACCCCGATCCCCTACCGGGTCAAGGGCACCTTTGATGAGCTGAAACAGTCGGCCGCCCTGGACGAGCTGCTTAAGGCCGAAGCCAGGAAGGCCCTTTTTGGTGAACTTGGAAAACGACTGTCCGACGACAAGGCCAAGGACGGAAAACAGGGAACGAAAAAGGATTCAGGCTCCACCGAAGACCTGATCAACAAGGGGCTCAAGAGCCTGTTCGGCAACTGATCAGACCGGGAAACTGACGGAAACGGCTGAATTCGCCGTCCTGGCAGCGGCAGCCTGCACTCAGGCCGCCTCGGACACGGGCACATAGGGCTGCAGGACATAGCGTGAGCCGGCGGGAAGCAGCTCCGCGCGGATCCGCCCGATATCCCCGGAATCGAGCAGGCCGTCCACCACGGTTGTCCGGAAGTGATGGGGCACACCGCTCTTGGCGATCAGCGAGACGGTCCGGCACAGAGCGGTCATATCCACCCGGACCCCGGCCAGGCGGTCATACTTGGCCGGCGGCGCCTTGAGGTCCATGGCCACGTAGTCAACCAGACCGGCTGCAAGCAGTTGCTCCAACATGACCGGGTTTGAGCCGTTGGTGTCCAGCTTGACCGGATAGCCCATTTCCCGGATCCGGGCGAGAAAACCGGGCAGGCCCGCCTGCAGGGTCGGCTCTCCCCCGGTTACCACCACCCCGTCCAACCGGCCCCGCCGCTTTTCCAGAAAGGCAAGCAGCTCCGACTCGCGCATCACTCCCTCCCGGCCCGCTTTCAGCAATGAAGGGTTATGGCAGAAAGGGCAGCGAAAGTTGCAGCCGCGGGTAAAGATGACCGCGGCGGTCCGGCCGGGGTAATCGCTGAAGGAACAGGGGTCCAGGCCGCCGATAATGACCGGGCCACCGCCGCTATCCGCCATCAGGCCGGAACCGTGTAGCGGCACCGGTGGTCAAACTCCTCGCGCTTGCCCTCGTTCCACTGCCGCACCGGCCGCAGGTAGCCCACCACCCGTGAGTAGACCTCTGTTTCCGCGCCACAGCGGGGGCAGCTCTTCTGCTCGCCCGCTATGTACCCATGCTCGGCGCAGACGGCAAAGGACGGGGTCAGGGTAAAGTAGGGCAGCTTGTACTGCTCGCAGACCGTGCGCACAAAGGACTTGACCGCTTCCGGGTCGGGAACGGCCTCACCGAGAAAACAGTGGAGAACCGTGCCGCCGGTGTAGCGGCTCTGCAACTCGTCCTGCAGGTCAAGCACCTCAAAGATATCATCGCTGTAGTTGACCGGCAACTGGGTCGAGTTTGAATAGAGCGGCACCCCTTTGCCGCTTTTGACCGTACAGCGCATATCCGGGAACCGCCGGGCATCCAGCCGGGCCAGACGGTAACCGGTGCCCTCGGCCGGGGTGGCCTCCAGGTTGTAATGATTGCCGGTCTCGTCCTGGAACTCCTGGAGCCTTGCCCGCATATGATCCATCATCCGCAGGGCGAACGCCCTGCCCTCATCCGTGCCTATATCGCAGCCCAGCAGGTTCATGACCGCCTCGTTGGCGCCAATGATGCCGATGGTGGAAAAATGGTTCTTCCAGTAGCAGTCAAACCGCTCCCTGATCCCGCGCAGGTAATAGCGGGTGTAGGGATAGAGGCCCTTGTCGGTGAACTGCTCCAGAATTTTCCGTTTCAGTTCCAGGCTGGTGCGGGCGGTTTCCATCAGGCTGTCGAGCCGGTCCAGGAACTCCTTTTCGTCCCCGGCCCGGACCCCTATGGCGGCCAGGTTGATGGTGACAACACCGATGGAGCCGGTCAGGGGATTGGCGCCGAACAGGCCGCCGCCTCGTTTGGCCAGCTCCCGGGTGTCGAGCCGCAGACGGCAGCACATGGAACGGGCATCGTCCGGGGACAGGTCCGAGTTGACAAAGTTGGCAAAGTAGGGGATGCCGTAGCGGGCCGTCACCTCCCAGAGTTTGTCCAGTTCCGGGTTGTTCCAGTTGAAATCGGCTCCGATGTTATAGGTGGGGATGGGAAAGGTGAAGACCCGGGACTGGGCATCGCCCTCGGCCATGATCTCCAGGAAGGCCCGGTTGATCATGGTCATCTCCTCCTGGAACTCCGCGTAGGTCTCGTCCCGGACCTCGCCGCCGAGCACCACGCCCTGGCCGGCCAGGGCGGCGGGCGGCTGCAGGTCCATGGTCAGGTTGGTGAACGGTGTCTGAAACCCGACCCGGGTCGGCACGTTGAGGTTGAAAATAAACTCCTGGATCGCCTGCCGCACCTCGCGATACTCCAGGTTGTCGTGCCGGACAAAGGGGGCCAGAAGGGTGTCAAAGCTGGAAAAGGCCTGGGCGCCGGCCGCCTCTCCCTGGAGGGTGTAGAAAAAGTTGACGATCTGGCCCAGGGCCGAGCGGAAGTGACGGGCCGGTTTGGAGGTCGCCTTGCCCCGCACGCCGCAGAATCCCTGGCGCAGCAGATCCTGCAGGTCCCAGCCCACGCAGTAAACCGAGAGCTGACCCAGGTCGTGGATGTGCAGATCACCCGCCTCGTGCGCCTCGCGCACCTCGGCCGGGTAGATGGAGTTGAGCCAGTAGGTCTTGCTCACCTCACCGGCTATGTAGTTATTCAACCCCTGGAGCGAGTAGCCCATGTTGGAGTTTTCCTCGACCTGCCAGTCGAGGCGGTCCAGGTAGTTGTCCACCAGCTGCACGTCGGCCCGGGCCGCGATCTCCCGGGTTCGGGCGCGCCGTTCCCGGTAGAGGATATAGGCCTTGGCCGTCTTCTTGTAGGGCGAGGCCAGCAACACCTCCTCAACCAGGTCCTGGATCTCTTCCACCTCGGGAAGTTCCTTCTCCAGGATGGTCTGGGCCAGGCTGAGAACCCGGATGGTCAGGCGGCGGGCCTCGGGCTCGTCAAACTCACCGGTGGCCCGGCCGGCCTTGAGGATTGCCGTGGTGATTTTCCCCGCTTCAAAGGGAATGACCGTCCGGTTGCGCTTGCGGATGAACTGAAAAACGGTGGGGCCTGCGTTATTGGCACGCAGAACGGAATGTGACTGATTCATGCTCTCTCCTTTCCTCGAAGGCTTGGCCGCAAAGGGCGGCGATGATCGGATCGCGTTTCGGCAGGTCTTCGGACTTATGGACGGACATCTGTGTCCGGCGACACGATGTTTTCCTACTGACCGTCGCTTCCCAGGCCAACCCCGGCCCAGTGCTGATGACGGCGGTCGTTTCCACTTACCGCTGCGGGACAGTCCCGGACTCGCACCGGGTTCCCTGTTACCGTGTCTCACCACGAGACACACCGAACGAGCACACAACATACTGTACAAAAAACACATTATCAACACAAAATACAGTGTACCACATGCATTCTTCCCTGATCCGGCCCCACGCGCCAACCCGTTACATCTTGCAACGCTCCCTCCCCTTGACAGGCAAAAAATCCTGTTTATTTTTTCAACCGATTTGCCTAAACCCCGCGGGACTGTGACTCTCACAGCCCCACGCGCCATTCAGAGGAGGATTGCGATGATTCACATTAGCAACCTGAGTCGTCATTACGGAACCTTCCGGGCCGTGGATGATGTCTCGTTTACCATCCAACGGGGAGAGGTTGTCGGCCTGCTGGGCCACAACGGCGCCGGCAAGACCACCATCATGAAGATGCTGACCGGCTATCTCGAGCCCACCAGCGGCACGATCCAGGTGGACGATCTGCTTGTCGGCCCGGACACCCGGGCCATCCAGCAGCGTATCGGGTATCTGCCGGAAAACTGTCCGGTCTGGCCGGAGATGACCGTCATCGAATACCTGGAATACCAGGCCGGCCTGCACAATATAGAACCGGCGCGCCGCCGGGAAGCCGTGGCGCGGGCCATAAGCCGGACCGCCCTGAAAGACAAGGCCACCCAGACCATCCAGACCCTGTCCAGGGGCTACCGCCAGCGGGTCGGCGTGGCCCAGGCCATCCTGCACGATCCGGATATTATCATCCTGGATGAGCCCACCAACGGG
>JAJRTB010000067.1 GCA_024278495.1 Deltaproteobacteria bacterium | reverse complement strand
TGCAAAATCCTCAATAATCCTTCAAAGATAACATTTTTAAACGGGGATGGTTATAAGGTGGCGGAATACCATTGTTCCAGGCTGTTTCTTTTTTTGAGAACCGGAGGACAGCGGGATGGGCGACGATCTTGAAGGACCACGGCGTGCCACTTGCGGACGGATTGTTGTTTTAATTAATACTAGTTGTTTCAGTATGTTGGCGGGGATTTGTCCGCGCCGGCGCCGGGTGAACGTGTTGCTCTGGCAATGGTCAGCACTTCTACTTGTTGCGCGCCGGCGGATCGCAGGGTGCGGGCACATTCATGGGCCGTGCTCCCGGTTGTCAGGACATCATCGATAAGGAGAATTTTTCGGTTTGTGACTTTATGAGGTTGTTTGGTAAAAAATGCGCCGGAAATATTTTGTTGCCGTTCTTTTCTGTTGAGCCGGGTCTGGGCGGGCGTGGGGCGGTTTCGGACCAGGATGGCGGTGCCGATACGATCCTTGTGCCGGGGAAAGCAGGCTCGGGCAATGAGCAGGGACTGGTTAAAGCCGCGCTGCCTGAGGCGGTCCGGATGAAGCGGCACCGGCAGGATAAGATCCGGTTCCGTCAGCTCCGCAAAACCGGTTGAACCGGTAACCAGGCACGCCAGGGAAGAGAGACCGGTGAGGCTGTTTCTGAACTTCAGCTCGGCGATCAGGTCGGTGATGGGCGGGCTGTAAACCAGGGCTGCACGGGCCCGGCTGAAGGCCGGGGGGGTGGTCAGGCATTGGCCGCAGGTATGGTCGGCTCCGGAGGTAAAGGGCAGGCCGCATATATCACAGCGGGGCGGTCGGATGGTTTCCAGGCTTCCGTGGCAGGTATCACAGAAGCGTGGCAGCCGGGTGTCTGCAAGATGTCGGCCGCACCCGAGACAGCAGGAAGGGAAAAGAAGTTCCCGGCAGGCGGTGATCAGTGACTGCGAACCCCTTTTCCCCGGCATGTTTTTTTGTCCGGCGTCTCCCGGCGGCGTCAGAGAGAGTCGACTATCGTGTTCAAGGTCGCGCTGGGCCGCATTGCCCGGGACGTTTTGTCCGGATCCGGCCGGTAATAACCGCCGATATTGACCGGCTGCCCCTGGGCGGCGAGCAGTTCCCTGACAATAGTTTCTTCGTTTGCGGCAAGAGCGTTTGCCGCCCTGGTGAAACGGGCGGCAAGCTCAGGGTCGCGCTGCTGCCCGGCCAGGCTTCGGGCCCAGTAGAGGGCCAGGTAAAAGTGACTGCCCCGGGTGTCCAGCTCATGGACCTTGCGTGATGGTGACTTTTTGTTTTCCAGGAAAGAACCGATGGCCTGGTCCAGGGTCTGCGCAAAGAGGGCGGCCCTGTCGTTGTCGAAGGTGGCTGCGATATGTTCAAAAGAAGGAACCAGGGCGCAGAATTCACCCAGGGAATCCCAGCGCAGGTGTCCCTCCCTGAGAAACTGGTGGACGTGCCTGGGGGCGGAGCCGCCGGCTCCGGTTTCAAAGAGACCGCCGCCCTTCATCAGCGGTACGATGGAGAGCATCTTGGCGCTGGTGCCCAGTTCCAGGATGGGGAACAGGTCAGTGAGATAGTCACGCAGAACATTGCCCGTTACCGTGATGGTGTCTTCGCCCCTGCGGATTCGCTCCAGGGTGAAGCGCATGGCCTCAACCGGCCGCATGATGCGGATATCCAGGCCTTTCGTGTCATGTTCAGGCAGGTAGGCGTCGACCTTTGCCATCAGTTGCCGGTCATGGGCCCGGTTCTGGTCGAGCCAGAAAATTGCGGGAGTCTTGGCGGCCCGGGCCCTGGTGACGGCCAGCTTGACCCAGTCGCGGACCGGTTCGTCCTTGGTCTGGCAGCATCTGAAGATATCGCCCTCCTCAACCACCTGCTCCATCAGGATTTTGCCCGTATCTCTGTCAACAAGGCGGATGACACCGTCAGCAGGCGCTTCAAAGGTTTTGTCGTGGGAACCGTATTCCTCGGCCTTCTGGGCCATTAGGCCGACGTTGGCAACCGTGCCCAGGGTGGCCGGATCAAAAGCGCCGTGTTTTTTGCAGTCTTCAATGACTTCCTGGTAGATGGTGGCGTAACACCGGTCCGGGACCATGGCGATGCAGTCGTGGAGCCGGTCGTCCGGTCCCCACATTCTGCCGCCGTCCCGGATGACGACCGGCAGGGACGCGTCAATGATGACATTGTTTGGCACGTGCAGGTTGGTGATCCCCTTGCCTGAGTCGACCATGGCCAGTTCGCACTGGCTTGTGTAGAGTTCCTGGATATCCGCCCTGATTGCCTCCTGCTTGCCGTCCGGCAGCTCTTTGATGCGTTCGTAGAGGTCTGCCAGGCCGTTGTTGACATTGATGCCGAGGCCCTCCAGGTCCCCGGCATATCTGGTGAAAATATCCTTGTAAAAAACAGACACGCAATGGCCGAACATGACAGGGTCGGACACCTTCATCATGGTCGCCTTGAGATGCAGGGACAGGAGGAGTTTGTCTTGTTTCGCCGCTTGAATCTGGTCCGCGTAAAATTGACGCAGGTCCCGGACATGCATGACAGCAGAGTCGACAATTTCGCCGGCCAGCAGGGGGATCTCCCGCCGCAACACTGTTTCGGCGCCGTCGTCCGCAACATGTTCGATCCGGAGCTGGCATGCTTCGGGAACCGTCACGGACTGTTCGCTCTCAAAGAAGTCTCCCCTGTGCATGTGCGCGACCCGTGACCTGGAGTCCTTGGGCCACTTTTTCATCATGGTGTGGGGGTTTCTGCGGCCAAATTCCTTGACCGACGCGGCCGCCCGGCGGTCCGAATTGCCCTCCCTGAGAACCGGGTTGACGGCGCTGCCCAGTACCACGGCAAACCTGGCCTGCAGCTCCTTGTCCGCTTCGGTCCGGGCATCTTCAGGATAGTCGGGAATGTCGCACCCCTGTTCCTGCAGTTCCCTGATCGCTTCCTTGAGCTGGGGGATCGAGGCGCTGATATTGGGCAGCTTGATAATGTTTGCTTCCGGATCCTTGACCAGGCGCCCCAGTTCGGCCAGGTAGTCGGGAACCTTTTTTTCTTCGGCAAGACGGTCCGGGAAGTTGGCCAGAATGCGGCCGGCCAGGGAGATATCCTTCTTGACGAACCGGATGCCGGTATTCCGGGTAAATGCCTCCAGGATAGGCAGTAGTGAGTAGGTGGCCAGGGCCGGGGCCTCGTCAACTTCCGTATAAATAATTATCTGTTTTGTCATCACGAAATCCTGTTTCATTGGTCAGGTGTCGGCCTGGGACGCCCGAGGGCAACCTGTGCGGCTGAAACTGATTTCCATAGCATATACGCATGAGGAATGCAAATACGTTACCGTAAGTAGCCAGGATAAAGAGTTCGTCAGGGGGGCAGGTTCACTGAAATCGCCGAATACATGGTGCGTAAAGTCCGGGATGTGAGGCGTGCCCGGGTGCAGGCCGGGAGCAGGGTGGACTTGTCCCGTGGAGGCCGCGTGGACTAAAAGCAGTGGATTTCCTTAATTTATATGCTATAAAATGGATGCAGAGGCGTGAATCGTGAATCGGGCTACCGTTCCAGGGAGAAATCAGGCAGCAGCGGTGATGGAAGAGAAGAACAGCACAACGCAGGTATCCCGGGGCAGGGGAAAAAGGCTTGGGGTCCTGATCGGCGGCTCCGGCCTGATCGGTGGAACCATGGCCCATTATTTCAAGACCAAGACCGCGGACGAAATTGAGATCCGGGCGCCGAGCAGCAAGAAGCTGTCTATCCGGAATGCCGAGGACATCAAGACCTATCTGATCAGGGTGCGGCCTGATTTTGTCATTAATTCATCAGTTGCGGCGCTGGACAGTGACGCGCAACTGGCCTATGAAGTCAACTATATTGGCAGTGTCAACCTGGCCCGGGCCTGCTGCGCCCTGGGGATTCCCTATATCCATTTCAGTTCCGCGGCCACACTGCCAAACGGTGAGGATCTCGCCGAAGAGGATCACCTGCCCCTTTCCGCCTCCCTGAACCATTACGCCAAGTCAAAACTGATGACCGAGCGCACCCTGCGGTACATGGGCGAGAACCAGGGGCTTGATTACACCATTATACGGCTGGCCATTGTCTATGGCGAGCACGATCATAAGATCCAGGGATTTCACCGTCTCTTTTTCTCCATTGCCGACGAGGCCATGCCGTTTCTGATTACCAACCGGGAAGTCAAGCATTCCTATACCAATTCGGACAAGATCCCCTATTTCGTCCACCATGTCCTGGACAACCGTGAAGAGTTCTCCCGCCAGACGTACCATTTTGTCGACAGGGATCCGGTCTACATGGCCGATCTTATCCTGACCATCCGTTCCTACCTGGAGCTGAAGCGTCCCCGGGAGATCTATATGCCGTATCCGGTTATCCGGGCCGGCAAGTTCTTCCTCCAGTGGCTGGCCAGCATTCTGAACTGGTTCGGTATCAGCGTGCGGCTGCCGCCGGAGCTGATATTTCTTGAGAATTTCTATAAATCCCAGACCCTGTCCAGCCGGAAGCTGCGCCAGTCAAGTTTTGTCGATCCCTTTCCCGACGAGACGATCTATACCGCCCTGCCCAGGCTGGTGGTCTACTATCTCGAACGATGGGGCCATCTCAACCTGATCACCACCTTTAACGAGGAGTTCCTGGGCCGGTTTGAACAGGAAGAGATTTTCATGCACAATCCACAGGAGCTGGTTAACGTCGTGCACCGGGATTGCGTGGAGCCGTTCCCGGAAATGGTTGGCCTGCGGGAGTCTGATGCATCCGGTACATGACCCTGGGGAGCGCCTGCTCGTTCTGGCCAACTGGAAGGCGCATCTCAGTCCGGCCGGGGCCGGGCAGTGGCTGCGGGATTTCAGCTCGCGCTACCATGCCGCGGCCGGTATCCAGGTCGCCGTGGCCATGCCCTGTTTCCTGCTCCCGCGCTTTGAGGAGCAGTGCCGGGATCTGGAGAATGTTTCCCTGGCTGCCCAGGATGTCTCCTCTTTTCCGCCGGGCGGGTATACCGGGACAACGCCGGCCGCCTGGCTCGCGGATCTGGTCGATTATGCCCTGATTGGTCATCGGGAACGACGGGTTTACTTTCACGAGACCAACCAGGATTGCGCCCGCAAGGTATTTGAGGCAATTGACGCGGGGATTCGGCCGGTGCTCTGCCTTGGAACCGATAATATACAGGCCGGGCTCGGGACGCTGGAGTCTGACGAGCTGGAACGGATCCTGCCCGCCTGGACCCCGGATGAGGCCGAGACCCTTGAGGTGGCCGGTGACCGGGCCGCGGTCGCGGCCGGGGTGAAGCGCCTGGCCGGGTTCTGCGGCAACCGGCCGGTGCTCTATGGCGGCGGCGTTTCGGTGAAAAACATTGCCGACCTGGTCACTATTCCGGAGCTTGCCGGCGTCATGGTGGCCCGGGGATGTCTGGATCCCCGGGAGTTTGTCGCCCTGCTGGAGAAGGCGGCGCAGGCCCTGGCGGACCGGTAACAGGCGTCCGGCTCAGCGCCCGGCGGTCATGGCCATAAGCCGCCGGATGCGTTCCTCGATGGGCGGATGGGTGGAAAAGAGTCCTGCCAACCGGCCGCCGGCCAGGGGATTGACGATATACATCTGGGCCGTGGCCGGATTGACCCGCATGGGAATGCGTTTGTTATAGGTGCTCAGCTTGTGCAGGGCCCCGGCCAGCGCCTCGGGATAACCGGAAATTTTCGCTCCGGCCTCGTCAGCCAGGTACTCGCGGCTTCTGGAGATGGCCATCTGGATCAGAGCCGCGGCCAGGGGCGCCACTATCATCATGACAATGGCCGCCAGGGGGTTGCCGCCCTCGTCGTCATGGCCACGTCCGCCTCCAAAGATCATGGCCCACTGCGCCATGGTTGCCAGGTAACTGATGGCGCCCGCCATAACCGCCGCGATGGAACTGATCAGAATATCGCGGTTTTTGATATGGCCCAGTTCATGGGCAAGCACTCCCTCAAGTTCCCGTCGGTTCAGCAGTTCCATGATGCCCGAGGTAACGGCAACGGCCGCGTGTTCCGGATTCCGCCCCGTGGCAAAGGCGTTGGGCGTGGGGCTGTTGATCACGTATACCTTTGGCTTGGGCAGGCCGGCCCGGTGGGCAAGAGTTTCGACTATGCGGTGCAGTTCCGGCGCCTGTTCCGGGGGTACTTCCCGGGCATTGTTCATGGCCAGGGCCACCTTGTCACTGTTCCAGTATGCGAAGAAATTCAGACCCAGGGCCATGACCAGGGCGATCAGCATGCCCTGGCTGCCGGCCATGGCCTGCCCGCCGATCATAAACAGGGCCGTGAGCGCCGCCATCAGGGTGAATGTTTTCAGGGTGTTCATAGGTGTGTTCTCTCTTCATGTGAATTTCATAAACCATCCCTTGAATCCGTGCTCCATGGACTGCCGGATACGAAATAAATTACGAATCCCACAATAACTCGTCAGATGGTTTGTAATTCTGCGATTTTACCTGCCCATAATCTGTACGTGGTCAGGGGGCCGCAGATTCGTGCAGGCGCGACCGTGCGAAGATGCGGTGCCCCTGACCACATGCATCCGACAGACAGGCCTTGCGTTGTATTGTTTTGTCGCAGTGCTCTTCGGGTGTTTGCGCCTTGTTACAAGGCCGGCACGGATTCAGCGCTGTTCATCCAGAAAATAAGATGTCCGGGCCGTAAGTCAAGGTTCATTGCACTCCGTCACAGGCGCCGCATCTTCGCTCAGGCGCTCTTTCCCGCATAGTCGCAGTCGGCTTGCCCGGATATTTCACAAAGCTCGTCGCGAAAAGTCTGAACGTTTCGGAAATTCAGTGTTTCGCGCAGGAAAAAAGCATTTTTTCTTTTTACCTGGTGATTTTTTACCATAACCTGAATCCGTGACGAAAATTCGCGGCTTTGACAACTAACGTATTGTAAAAGTGAAATATTTGTTCTCTCATTCAATCAGACGGGTTCTCACTCGACATCGCCCGTCAGAGCGCCCACCCGCCGGCCCATCTGAAAGCGATCAAACCATGGGGCATAGTTTACTATAGCCCATGGTTTGATCACTTTCATCTGCACCACGGGTGAACGCTCGCGGACCCAGGCATAAAAGAGCCGTCAACTCCTTATTAGTGTCCTGTGGCAAGAGATCTTTGATGAGCCGGATGCGGAAAAACGGCACCTCCGTTTCGACCGGGTGTGCCGTCTGCCTTGAAATTTCTTCAGATATGTAGTAGCCGCGTGCGGCGGTGCATAGTCGTTGGAGATTATATGTATCAACGCTCTGCCCTGTACCTTTTCCCGGGCCGTTGCGTTTT
>JAJRTB010000066.1 GCA_024278495.1 Deltaproteobacteria bacterium | reverse complement strand
GGTCGTGATAGCGTTTAATCCGCTCCCGGATTAAATCCGAGGTGTCAAAAACAGCCTGGTACACATACCAGGCCCCGGCCTGGGCGGCCAGGTCAAGCACCTCTGGTTTGTCTTCAATGGGATGGGAGCACCACTTTTTTTCAAGGGTATCATTTCCCGGAAAAGGTCCATTTCCCATTGGGTATTCTGGGCCAGGGAGTTATCAACAATAAAGAGCCGGTTATTGTTGATCCCGGCCATCTCCGCAACCGCCCTGTCAACGGGCCGAGGCCGGAAGTCACGACCGCCCAGGTAGGACACGGCGCAGGGATAGCAGTTGAAGCGGCATCCCCGCGAGGCATGCACAAGATCAACCATCTGCACCCCTTTGTAGTTGTACAGTTTCCGGTTCAGGATATCACGCCTGGCAGGCCCGACCAGCTCTATATCCGGACGCTGGTTTATGAAATCATAGGTGGGCTGCAGCCTGTCGTGGCGAAAATCAGCCAGAACCTGTTCCATCCGGGTCTCCGCCTCGCCGAGAAAAACGGAATCCGCATGCTCCATGGTCTCTTCGGCATGGAGCATGGTGGCAATACCGCCAAAAATGACCCGCACACCCTTTCTCCGATACCTGTCGGCAATCTCCCAGCCCCGTTTGACCTGCACCGTGAGCATCATGGAGATACCGACAAAATCGACCGGATCATCAAAATCTATCTCCTCCAGGTTTTCATCGACAAAATCAATATCAACATACTCGGGAAGCGCAGCCGCAAAAACCACCGGACCGTGCGGCGGCAGGTGAAACTCGGTCTGCCTGTCCAGCTTGGCCCATCGGGGGTAGATCAATTTAAATTTCATGACGGTTTTCAGCTCATATCAGTAATATTTTCAGGGGCTGCACAGTCCGGACCAAAGTTACCAACTCATCATCATGCGCCAGGCTGCAGGTTGAGGAAATCGTCGAGCAGTTCCCCGATATCCCGGGCCAGGATATCGGCCCCGGTACGATCAATACGGACGGCCCGCTGCGCGTACTGGTGGCAGTACCGGCAATCATCACAGTATGTCTCCGCACATTTTCTTTGCCGAAACCCCTCCAGAAAGTCGCCCAGCTCTCCATTATCGATACAGACATCCAGGTCCAGGAGGCGACGGCGCAGTTTCAGCATGCGCAGCATCAGCTGCCTTTCTTCGGTCCCATAATGACGCATCCGCTCACGAGTCTGATCTTCAATATCCTGGTGAAAACCGACCGGATCGCCGAGCATCTCCAATGAAAGGATATCTAACAGGTTTCCCTCGTAGCACCGGTCGGCGTAGGCCTTTGTCGCCCGCAGCAGCCACCCGGTTGAGCGTGAGCGATCAATGATCTTGAACTCATCATATCCCATGGCCTCGTAGACATGCAGGTCCTCGGGCCGGATCCAGCGGCTCATCAGGAAAAGTTCCGGCTGCAGCAACCGACGGCGCGTGCACTGCCAGAGGTACACGTCAAGAAAAGCACTTGCCTGCCGGTTGCCCTGCAGCACCTGGGAGGCATGCCCCACGCTGCTTGCGTGTTCCGCCAGGTAATGGCAGTTGTAGATACACGAAACATTGACAAACAGCTGCATGCCACACGAAAGCCCGTCGCGGATCTTCGGCAGCATGGTAAAATCACGGTTGAACTCGCTGTATGGAATAATCAGCGGATCAACGCCCATGGACTCCTGGTACTTCAGCCGGGGAAGATTGGTGGGCCAGCTCAGCACGCTGCCGCGGATGGGCAGGTTCGGAAAATTACGGCGCACAAGCGTTACAACAGCGAGGTTGGCAATCGACACGCTGTCGACTCCCATGTCGACCAGCTGCCGGATGAAGGCCAGAATCTGTTCCCTGCCTTCCCGTGTCTGCTCCAGGTTGCCGAGACAGGGGGCATTAATGAGGTAGCAGAAGGACAATCCCTGCTCGTGGGCGGCGCGAATGTAGACCTCTGCCTGCTCCCGATCCACCGACGGCACGACTATCCCGGCCCTGCCGCCGCCGATGAGATCAAACGGCAGTTTTGCATAGATCGACGTCACCTCGGGGATGTCCGCCAGCCCTTCCAGCAACTCCATGTCCCAGTTTGCGGCGACACTCAGTTCCATTTTATTTCACCCTGGGTCCGGTTCGTTACAGCCTGATCATAATAGGGTCAACCGTGCCGCGAAACAGCATAATTTTCTGCCATGAGACAGAAGACTTTTCTCACTTGCACATGCCCTTACTTTCATCGCATGGATACCATCGGGCAGTGTTTTTTTCAACGTTTAAAAAGGAGATGCTGAACCCTCAGGCGTCAACACAGAACCGTACTGCAGTTTGGCTGAACCTGCATATTTTCCGGTGATGAAAGGCCATCCGACACGACACCTGCTTGACATTTGCCTGTTTCTTCGCAATGTATTCTGCAGGTGATGATTATTTACCTGTTATTCGAGAAATATGCCGCATGCCGTGTGGTCAGTTACAGTAACGCAAAAAAGTAGAAAAAAGGTGCTCATTATGAAAATCGTCGTCATGGACAAAGCCCGGGAGATGCTGGCAGACAAGCTGGGGCCTCAGGAATTTCTCAGGGTGGGTGTTACCGAGGGAGGCTGTGCCGGTCTTACCTACAGTGCCGGGTTTGACCAGCACATGAAAGCTGACGAGAGCGTTGTTTTTGAATCCGGCAATATCCGCATCGTCGCCGGCAGGGACAGTCTCCGTTATCTTGACGGGCTGGTTGTCGACTACTCTGAGGAACTGATCGGAGGCGGCCTGCAGTTCACCAATGACCAGGCCGAAACAACCTGCGGCTGCGGCGCCAGTTTCAACCTGGCCGGCTTCCCGGTCGCGGAAGACGGCAAATGTTGCTCCTGATTGGTTGACGAGGCTGATAACAACAGGAAAAGGGCGGGTGATGAGTTATTTAAGAGCGTCCCCTCGCCACTCTTCACATGCTTCCGGGACTCACCGGTCACGCGCGCAGATTCCCATAGACAGCGAATTGAAACGGGGTCGCCTTTTCCAGGCAAAGGCTTTCTGCCAGGCCCGCTTTGTGCAACTGGGAAGTCACTTCATCCAGTGTGAATGCAGCCCGCAGAGAATGTGTCATGTCCTGACGCAGCATCGCAGGGGCGTCCGGCATGTATTTGTTGACCACGGTCTGCAGTCGCTCCTCGCTTTCGGGCCGCAGAAGATCGACAATCAGGATGGTCGCATCAGGCAGACCGTACTCCCTGACGGCCTGCCACAAGACCATGGGATCGGCAAGGTGATGGAGAAAGCTGTTGGAAACGATCATTTCATAATGGCGGCGAAGTATGGACGGCCGATGGGGCAGAATCCCACGGACAAGATGAATCCGGTTTTCCAGTCCTTCCCGCTGCACAGCCTGCTTTGCGTACGCAAGCATCCGGGGAGCACCATCCACACCATATATTTCGCAGGCAGGAAAACGGCGGGCCAGGCGCAGGGGAATGCCTGCCGTACCGCATCCCAGGTCAAGAATCGCCCCTTCCGGGTTCATCGCAGGAAAATATTTTTTAAAACACTGCATGAACAGCCAGTAGGCCCTGTCCAGGTCGCTGCCCGCATAGGCGGCAGCCTGTTCAGGGTCGTTCATCAGTTCCGGTTCAATGACTCGTTTCATTGTAGGCCACCCTGTATCTGATCAGCGCGTATCAGGGTCATTTTCAGCGTGTATGCGGAGTGGCCAAAGGTCTTGAGTTCTACATATTCCGGGATGAGAGTCGAGCCGATCTTTCGGCATGATTTTCCGACAATGGAACGAACAAGGACCTGGTCGGAGCTGTAACTCTTTACCTGCAGGCAGGCTTCAGCACCGGTTACGATATCGGTTACTCTTCCGTCTGCGGCAGTATAACGGCAGACTGGTGTCCCGTCTGCGAGCTTTCCTGCCCGGATGGCACTCCCGGCCGACGGCTGAAAGACTGCCCGCACATCTTGTATCAGCCCTGTGGCAAACCCGGGCCTGTCAAAGGGAGGAACGGCACGTTGTATTTCAAAGCTGTTGTCATCACGATATTCCGCCGCAAAAAGCGTCATCCCCTCGACCGTGACCAGGGCGCTCGCTATTGTTGTCCCGTTCAGGCTGGTTACCCCTATAACGGTTGACCCGGTGCCATCTTTCGTGGTGAAAACTATGGAGTGGACAAACTGCCATTTGCCCGATGGAAAAAAATCTGTGCAGGCCTGGCTTCCTTCCCGGTCTCCGGCAGGTGCGAGGTCCGGCAGGTGCTGCCGGCTTTCCGTTGCGCAGGAAACGAGAAAAAACAGGGTTGCGGACAGGCAGAAGAGAGACGGTTTCATGGCGAGGTAAATACTGTTGCCGGAATCTCTTTGTTCAGCGCCCTGTTTGTAAAGGATATCAGGGTGTATGATTCAGGGCCTTCAAAGAGCGTGACCGAGTCCAGCAGGCCGGCTTTATCGGCTAGCTTCAGCTCAATACTGGAGATAAAGGAGCGCAATCCCTCTTTTTTGGGGGTCAGCACTATGGTCTGCGCGTCCCTGAACTCGGTTGCAAAGGCCGCATTGTCGGAAAAACGGCCGTCAAGCCAGTTGCTGATCTCACCGAGTACGACCTGCATTGCATCAGGCCGGAGCCCCTTTTCTTCCACAAGCCGGCCGTTGTGACCGGTAAATTTTCTGACCCTGCCCTCATGCATGAGCAGGATAGACTGCAACGGGATCTGATATTCCCAGCGAAGATTGCCAGGCGCCTGAAAAACAAACCTGCCCCTGGAGACAATAGGCCGGGCAAGGATCCTGAGGTGCTTTTCCTGGACAAAATCCGCCTGCACGGAGCGAAACCGGACAGATGCTTCCCCCAGGTCGGCAGAACCCTGCGCCGGTACAGAGCCGGCCCATAAAAAGAAAAAGAACAGAATAATCAGGCCGGAAGCCGGACCTTTCACTACAACATCCCCCCGTTGACGGAAACTATCTGGCCGGTCATGTACGACGCCGCTTCGGAGCAGAGAAATCCCACCACCCCGGCGACCTCATCGGGCCTGCCGATGCGTGCCATTGGGATCATGGTCTTGATATGATCCCTGGGGGCATCAGCTATCATATCCGTTTCAATGAGCCCCGGAGCCACCACGTTGACCCGGATGCCCAGGCGGGCCACCTCAGCGGCAACAGCCCTGGAGGCGGCATTCAACCCGGCCTTAGCCGCCGCATAGTTTGCCTGTCCGCGATTTGGCATGAGCGAGGCTGCCGACGAGAGAGAGACTATGGCTCCGCTTCGATTGCGCACCATTTTTTCCAGCACCGGCCGAGTCATGTTATAAAAGCCGTTCAAACTGGTATCGACAACCGTGTGCCAGTTTTCCGGGGACATCATCATAAAAAGACCGTCACGGATGATGCCGGCATTGTTGACCAGGATATCTATCCGGCCGAACCGGTCGCCAATATCCTCAACAACATTTTCCGCTGTCGGGCCGTCCCGCACATCAAACTGATACACCTCACCCCGGCCACCGGCCGCCTCCACCATCGACAGGGTGTGTTCAGCGCCCTTCCTGTCTCCCATGTAGTTAACAACCACATAACAGCCGGATCCGCCGAGCTCCACGCAGATTGCCCGTCCGATCCCCCTGGACCCCCCGGTAACAATGGCAATTTTCCGTTCATTCTCCATGAATATATCACTCATACTTGATCACAGAATTTGTAACTCTGTGTTTTCATTTATCTCAGAACTGTAAGCTGTCACGCTGCCTGAAAGAGTTGCAGTGTCGCCTGTCCGATCAGTTTGTCCGATCGGTGCATCTCACAGGATACTTCCCTGAGATTTCCGAAAACAGAGGTATTCTCCGCCCTGACAATGACAGAGCTGCCGTACTTGAGGCCATCAACAAAGAATTCCGTTTTTTTAATCCCGACCAGCCAGCCCATCTGGTCTGAATCAAGCCCCCTGGTATGTACACGATCCCAGCCGTTGCATACCCCCGCGGTCTGCGCAGCCAGTTCAACCATAACCAGTGGGTGTACAGCGCCCTCTTTTACCAGTGGCCATGATTTCTCTACAACACAACGGGTAACAGCATGGTCGGCATCAACTTCAAGGACCTCCCGTATCAGGACCATGCGGCCACGGTGGGGAAGCAGGTCTTCCAGGCTCAGGTTGGCGGGTGTTACCGTCATCATTCTCCTCAATGTCTATATTCTCGGAACAATCCCGGTATAAATACTTCATTTTACCAAGAACAACCACCAAATCTGATGACAAAAATTTTATGGCATTATATATATTTCAGTCGGCACCGATTCTTCAACTGGTGCAGATGTAAAAAATAATCCTGGATTTATGAGCGTTCGGGAACGGTACGGACATACGACGGCAACCAACCATGACAACCACTCCGGAAGCAAAAACATGAATGAACTGACAGAAGAACTCAAGGCCAAGCTTATCGACATTTTAAATCTCCCTGATGTCACCCCGAACGACTTTGACGAACATGCACAGCTGGTCGGCGGTGAACTCGGTATCGACTCCATTGATGTGCTGGAAATGGTTGTCATGGTCGAGAAAGATTACGGTATAATTATCAACAGCCAGGAAGTCGGTGAAAAGGTCTTCTCCTCCCTTGCCGCTCTTGCCCACTACATCAAGGAAAACCAGCCGGGTTCATCTTCTTGAACGTGAAACGGGTTTACATTGCCGGGGCTGGAATTATCAGCCCGCTTGGCCGGGGACTCGTTGCCACGGAAAAGGCCTTACGTGAAAACAGATCGGCAGTCAGGCCCCTGGACCTGTTTCCCCTGGTGCAGGGACGGCCGCTACCGGCCGGGCAGGTCTCAGGGCTGGATGAACCCGGTCCCCTGCCACGGACTCACCGACTGGCCTGCAGCGCAGCCCTGCAGGCCGTTGCCGATTTCGGAAAGCCCCCTGATGCTCTCATCCTGGGCACCACCACGGGCGGCATCCTGACCACGGAACAACTGCTCAGGGAGCAGGAGCAGGAAAAAGAACCGTACAGGTATCATGGCCTGCATACCGTGGCTGAATACCTGGCCCGGGAGCTTGCCTGCACCGGCCCTGTTCTCACTGTTTCCACCGCCTGCTCCTCAGGTGCCGCCGCAATCACCCTGGCCCTGGAAATGCTGCGCAGCGGCAGGGCAAAAAACATCCTGGCCGGTGGTGTTGACTCGCTCTGCCGCCTGACCTATTTCGGTTTCCATTCCCTGCAGCTCGTTGACAAGGGCGGGTGCAGACCCCTTGATGTCCAGCGCCGGGGCATGGCCGTGGCCGAAGGTGCGGCCATGCTGCTTCTGACCACCGAAAAGCCGGCTTCTCCTCTCGCTGAACTGGCAGGAGCAGGGCTGACCTGCGATGCCCATCACCCGGCAGCCCCTCATCCGGAGGGAAGAGGCGCACTCCTGGCCATGCAGGCCGCGCTTTCAGGTGCAGGCCTTGACCCAGACGATATCGACTACATCAACCTTCATGGCACCGGCACACCGGAAAATGACCTGGCCGAAGCAAAGGCCGTACACAGCCTCTTTACCCCGCCGCCCCCGGTCTCCTCTATCAAGGGAGCAACCGGGCACAGCCTTGCTGCAGCAGGCGCCATTGAGGCCGTGGTATCGGCAATTGCGGTGGCAAAGGGCCTGATGCCCGCGAACACAGGCTTTCAGGAGCCTGACCCGGCGCTCGACCTGGTCCCGCTGCAAGAGCCGGCCAACAGACCCACCCATGCCGTTCTCTCCAACTCCTTCGGCTTTGGCGGCAATAACGGCTCACTCATCATTACCAGGCCGGAAAAATTTCCACTGCCGCCGGACAGGCGGCCCGGCAGCGGACTGGCCATCTTCGGCTGCTCCTGCCTGACCGGGGCCGGAGATACCGGGGCCACCATGACAGGGATACGATCGGGTATACCGATAGCCGGAACAGCACCAATTGATACCATTTCAAAAGACCTGCCACCGGGCCTGATACGGCGCCTGAAACGGCTGCCGCGCATGGCCCTGTCCCTTGCGGTCAGCGCCCACAAAGATTCCGGATTAAAGCAAAAACCAATGTCCGTCTTCATGGGCACCGGATGGGGGGCGCTTTCCGAAACCTATGACTTCCTGACCCGCCTTGGCGAGTCTGATGAGCAGTTTCCAAGCCCCACTGATTTTGTCGGCTCCGTCCATAACAGCCCGGCAAGCCAGGCAGCGATACTCTTTGGCGCAACCGGTGCCAATATTACGACCAGCGGCGGAGATTATTCTTTCGAGCAGGCCCTGATTTCAGCTGACCTTCTCCTGCGGGGCACGGACAAAACCGCCCTCGTACTCGGGGCTGACGAGGGACATGCGACTCTTTCACCCCTCCTTGACGCATCCATCAGCCCCGCGACCAGCCTGGCCGATGGCGGGGGCGGTCTGTATCTCGGCAGGCTGAGAGAAGGGTCGAAGTGCCGTGTGCGGGTCCCCTTCTATCAAAACGGCCTGACGGATGATGCAGTGCCTGCATTAATAGATTCACTGGGCGGACAACGGAAACTGCAAAAGGAGTGCGCCCTTGTCCTGGCCGGTATACCCGCGGCCACGCGTGAGAAAGGAGAGCGGCAGCTTGAAAGGTTCATGGACCTGTCCGCACTCCCCGTACCTGTTGTCCGTTACCGGCAGTACACTGGTGAGTTTACCTCTGCCTCGGCTGTTGCCGCGGTGATGGCTGCCTCCTACCTTGAAACCGGGCTGGTTCCAGGAGCACTGGTACAGGGAGATGATCTCATCCTGGCGGGAAAACAGAACAAAATACTGGTACTGGGGATGGGGCACGGTCTGAGTGTTATGGAGTTCTCCCGGCCGTGAAAATTCTCCTCGTCTCGCCCAACACCTTCTCCGTGCCTTACCCTGTCTACCCCATCGGGCTTGATTATGTGGCCGGTTCCGTCCCGCAGGAACATCAGGTCCGGATAGCGGACATGAATGTCATATCCAGGGAAAAACTGGCCATGCTGCTCACCGAATTTTCTCCGCAGGTTATCGGGCTGTCCTGCCGCAATATTGACAATACCGAGGCAAAGGGACCGCTTCTTTTCATCGATACGTACCGAGAACTCATCGCCTGGCTAAGGGCGCGTTCCGAGGCTGTCATTGTCTGCGGCGGCAGCGGCTTTACCATCATGCCGGATGAAATCTTTGCTGCGCTCAGGCCCGATTACGGCATCATCGGCGAAGGAGAACGGTTCGGACTGCTGATTGCGGCCATTGCAAAAGGGCAGGAGCCGGCAGAAATTCCCGGCGTCATCTCCTCTTCCTCCCCTGCTGAAAAACCGCCCCCATGGGATGGAAAACTGCGATGCGCCTTTCAGGTTGATTCTCTGCACATCCGGTTTTACACCTCAAGAGGAGGCATGCTGAACCTGCAGACCAAGCGGGGCTGCTCGTTTAGCTGCATATACTGCCCCTATCCCCGTATTGAAGGAAAAAAACACCGACTGATCCCGCCCCGGGAAGTGGCCCGGACGGCAAAGGACCTGCAGGAAGCAGGCGCGAAATACCTGTTTATCACTGATTCCGCCTTTAATTCTGATGTACCGCACAGCCTTGCCGTAGCCAGAGCCTTCAGGGCGACCGGTATCTCCATTCCCTGGGGCGGCTTTTTCGCCCCGGTCACCCTGCCTGATGACTATTTTACCATCATGGCTGACTCCGGGCTCAAACATGTAGAGTTCGGCACCGAATCTCTGTCAACAGCAATGTTGGAAAACTACCGGAAGCCATTTCAGGAAGCTGACGTCTTTGCCGCCCACCGAAGCGCACGGGAAGCCGGACTCCATACAGCCCATTACTTTCTTTTCGGCGGTCCGGGCGAGTCGGCTGACACGGTTGCCGAGTCCCTTGACAGCATCGAAAAACTGGACAGGGCTACGCTGTTTTTCTTTATCGGCATCCGGATATACCCGGGCACCGGGATCTATGACATCGCATGCAAAGAAGGAAAAATATCCCCTGGTATGAATATGCTTGAGCCGGTCTTTTATGAAGCTGATCACATCAACCTGGATGATATCAAAACCCTGGTTGCCTCCAGGGCCGGCGGACGGCCTAACTGGATCGTCGACCCCTCGGACACAGAGAGTGCGCAAATAGTGAGCAGGATGCATGAACGGGGCCATACCGGGCCACTCTGGGAACTGACAGCCCGCTGACAGCCGGCCTGTAAAAAGACATCCATGCGATCCCCTGCCTCCTTTTCCGACAGCGTGCTGATCATCGGTTCCGGTATCGGCGGTCTCAGCACGGCAATCATCCTGGCCAGGCTCGGCCTTGACGTAACCGTGCTGGAGAAAAACGACCTGGCAGGCGGCCTGATGCGCAGCTACACCAGGGAAGGAATCGAGTGTCCTGTCGGGGTACATTACCTTGGTTCACTGGACCAGGGACAAATCCTGCGCATATTTTTCGATTACCTCGGAGTTACTGCCGGAATTCCGGTAACGCGCATGGGACGGGACGGTATTATTGACCGGTACCTTTTCAGCGCCTCCAGGAACCAGCCCGCCAGCTTTGATTTGCCGCAGGGGATGGACCGGTTTGAAGAAAATCTCAAGCATACATTTCCGCGCGAGCATAAAAAAATAACCGAAATAGTCGCACCGATACGCAGGGCCGCCGACCAACTGCATGCGCTTGAACATCTCCATACAGACGGCAACGACTTCTCGCTCCTCGATCAATCCCGGTCCATGGGGGAAATCCTGGATGACCTTCAGGTATCACCACGGCTGCGCAGTGTCCTGGCAATTCCATCTTCATGGATCGGCGTACCCCTGCATGACTGTCCGGCATATTACCATAACATGGCCCTTGCCTCCTATGTCTCCTCCTCATGGCGGCTGGC
>JAJRTB010000065.1 GCA_024278495.1 Deltaproteobacteria bacterium | reverse complement strand
GTGCCTCTGCCCGGCTGTAGCCGGTTATGCGGCTGAAGGCCGGGTTGACATATTCAATGGTGCCTCTGCGGTCGGTGATGAGAATGGAGTCGTTGGTGTTGGCGATGGCCGTGGCCAGGAGCCGCTGTTCCTCCTCGGCCTTGAGGCGGCTGGAGACGTCCTGTATGACCGAGACCCCGCACCGGTGACCGGAAAAGACAAACGGGGTGGAACAGATTTCAATGTCCTTTTCCCCGCCGCCGGGCAGAAGGACCTTGATGACGGCGGGTTCGCTGGCAATACCGCGCATGACGTCCCTGAACCGTTCCCTGGCAAACTGTCGGTAGTCCGGATGCACCATGTCAAAGATATTGATATGGTTGATCGCCCCGGCAGAGTTTTGCCGCCACAGAATTTTTGCGGTGTTGTTGGCGTAGAGCAGGTTCCCTTCCCTGTCATAGACCACGATGCCGATCGGGGTAAAGTCCATCAGCTTGACCAGCTGATCTTCGTGACGCGTTCTTTTGCGCTCTTCGTTGACCTCCAGCATGGCCCTGGCAAGCATATAGGTCAGACCCAGCAGGACGGTCATGACAAGGCCTGAGACCAGGAGCCAGTTGTTGCGAAACTGTTTCATAAGGGTCAGGATCTGCTGTTCCGGGGTGGCGATGGCCACGGACCAGCGCGTGTTCCCGGGAAGCTCGACCGGAACAAAAACGACGTGACTGAGGCCGTTTCGATTGTCCGGTGACTTTTCCCGGATGGTGAAGGCGCCGGTTTCCTGATTGGACTGGGCCATTTCTTCCATGACCTTGAGCAGGCCGGCGCTGACGGATGATTGCGCTGTTTCGGCCGGTGAGACATCCGGGCCGGAGGATTTCGGCCGGTTGAGGACCATGCCGTCCTGATCGACAATCCATATCCGGCGCTGGCTCACCTCTTTGGAGGGGAAGGTGACGTTTTCCACAAGGTGTTTGAACGAGATGAGACAAACAACGCTGCCGATAAGGGTGTTTCGCTCAAGGACCGGATAGGAAAAGGCTGACATGACCCGGCCGTTCACAAGGATATCGGTTACCGCGGGAGCGCCCGATTTCCCGGGAAGAGCGGCAAGGGTCCGGGGCAGGGCGGTATCCGGAAGGGTGTCGGGGTCGGAGATTTTGAAAAGAATGTTCCCGTCGTTGTCGAGTCGTCCGGTAAAGAGCAGGCCCGGGCTGTGGATGGTGAAAAAATTCCGCAACATGCTCCGGCCGGCGCTATCCAGGTGAATAACCGAGGGATGCGCGGCCATGTGTCGCAGCCCTCTTTCGTACATGGCAAAGGTGGCGCGGATACTGCCGGACGTCTGTTGTGCCAGGAGGAGCTGTTCGCTGTTGAAGTGGGCAATGGTTCGTTCCCTGACGTTGCTGTAGGGCAGATAAAAGAGGGCGGCAAGCCCGGTCAGCGCGGCCAGGCCAAGGGTACAGTACAGGAAGGCGGTTCGTCTCATGCCGGCCTCGGTTTCGGGAAATGGGTGATTCGCTGCGTGTCCCACGGGGGTACAAGCTATTATAGCAGAGCCGGGGTGAATGTCCAAAAACGGATGGAAGTTTTTTTGGTTTCCCCTGTTTATCTGGTATAGTGCGCAGTCAGTGCGGATGGCGTCGCAAAAGGTCATAAGGTCACCGGCACGCAGGGACGCCGGGACGTTGCAACACTGACCCGCCGGCTTCGCTGTTTTTTGCGAATTCGACAATTTACCGGGATCCCGGGTCAATCTCAACAGGACGCAACAGCATGCTCCACCTCTTTCAGTCCAATTATCTTGAGACACTTGCCGAGCGTCTTGGCCGGGTGCTGGCCGTGCCCTGTTCCGATCCCCTGGTGTCGGAGATCGTGGTGGTGCAGAATGTCGGCATGGGGCGCTGGCTCAGCAGGCATATTGCCCGCCATGCCGGGATTGTCGCCAATATTCACTTTCCCCTGCCCGCCCGTTTCGCCTGGCAGGTGCTTGCGGGACAGCTTGAGCAGGAAGGCGGACAGGCGAATTATGACCGTGGAGTCCTGCGTTGGCGCGTTTTGATGGCTTTGGCAGGACTGGTTGAGGACCCCGCCTTCATCCGGATCAGAACGTATCTGCAGGGTGACGTGGACGGCCGGAAAACGT
The DNA here is from genome assembly GCA_024278495.1 of Deltaproteobacteria bacterium. Taxonomy (GTDB): domain Bacteria; phylum Desulfobacterota; class Desulfobulbia; order Desulfobulbales; family Desulfobulbaceae; genus UBA10518. Next base: position 10,369 of record JAJRTB010000065.1, on the reverse strand, counting down.
TTCATCTGGCCGGCGTGATCGCTGATCTTTTTGACAAGTACCTGGTCTATCGGCCGGACATGCTCCTGGGCTGGGAATCCGGAAAAGACGAAGGCTGGCAGGCGATCCTCTGGCGGCAGCTAGCAGAGGCAGGAGGTCAGCACCGGGCCGGACAGCTTCGAATATTCCTGGACCGTTTTAAAAACGGCAACCTGGATGTGACCGGTCTGCCGGAACGGGTCTGTCTGTTCGGGATCGGTTCCCTGGCCCCGGTGTACCTTGAGGTCATCCATGCCGTCAGCATGAGCGTGGATGTGTATCTCTTTCACCTGAGCCCCTGCCGCCAGTACTGGGGAGACCTGGTGTCGGACGGTGAGATGGCGAAAAAACGGCGCAACTGGCGGCGGCGTGACCTGGAAGACGTCAGCCGCTATTTTGAGACGGGCAATCCCCTCCTGGCCTCATTCGGCCAGGTCGGCCGGGAATTCATGCAGCAGCTTGCTGAACTCGATGCCCGGGAGCATGACTGCTATCGCGAGCCGGCCGGCGCTACCCTGCTGGCTCAGCTGCAGCGTGACCTGCTTGATCTGCGAAACCCCTCTGATCCGTCCGTCGATCTGATCCCGGTGAGCGCGGATGACCGCTCTGTCCAGTTCCATTCCTGTTACAGCAGGATGCGCGAGGTGCAGGTCCTGCATGATCACCTGCTGGCACTCTTTGAAAAGGCGCCGGACCTGGCGCCCGGGGCTGTTCTGGTCATGGCCCCGGATATAGAGGCGTACGCTCCTGCTGTCAGGGCCGTTTTTAACGGTGGTGACGGTGGCGCCACAATCCCCTGGTCCATGGCTGATCTGGCCGCACGGACCGAGCTGCCCATGGTTGACGCCTTCCTGCAGATACTGGCGTTGGCCGAAAGCCGTTGCAGCGCGCCGGAAGTGCTGGCCCTGCTTGAAACCGACCCGGTCCGCCGCTGTTTTGCGATCACGGACGAGGAGGTGGAGGTCATTCGCGGCTGGGTTCGTGACAGCGGGATTCGCTGGGGCCTTGATCCGGCTCACCGACACAGTTTCGCTCCGGCCATGGAAGAGGCCCACAGTTGGCAGTTTGGCATGGACCGGCTGTTCCTCGGGTATTTCGGTGGCCCTGCCGCGTCCATGTTTGAGGGCGTGGCGCCCTGCGGCGCCATGAATTCCGAAAGGGCCGGTCTGCTGGGACGGCTGGCCCGCTTTCTGGACCTGCTGCAAAAACACTGCGCCGCCCTGCGACGGGAACAGGCTCCGGAGCACTGGGGTGATCTGCTCCTGCGGATCATGGATGATTTTTTTGGCGGTGACGGCGGCGAGGAAGACCTGGAAGCCTCCCGCCTGCTGCGGGAGACGATTTACACATTGGTCGACGACTGCGGGGCGGCCGGTTACGACAGGCCGCTTTCTCTGACGGTTGTCCGGTCCTGGTTCGACCAGGCCTTTGCCGAGCCAGGCGGCGGCCGGGTTTTTCCGGGTGGCCGGGTGACGGTCTGCAACATGGTGCCCATGCGCTCTGTTCCCTTTGACGTTATCTGTCTGCTGGGCATGAATGATACGGACTTTCCCCGGCAACGGAAACCGGTTTCCTTTGACCTGATGGCGACTGAGCCGCGCCCGGGAGATCGGAACCGGCGTAACGATGACCGTTACCTGTTCCTGGAGGCCATGATTTCGGCCCGCAAGACCCTGTATATCTCCTGGGTGGGACAGAGCCTTCAGGACAACTCGGTTCGCCCTCCCTCGGTGGTCGTGGCCGAACTGCTTGATTACCTTGAGCGGGGCTACCGGCTGGAAGATGGTCGCTCCCTGGTGACCCTGCACCCTGCCCAGCCGTTCAGTCCCAGGTGTTTTGATCCGGACAGCGGTCCGGTCAGTTACGCGGCCCAGTGGTTTCCCGGAGCCGGGGAGCCGGTCGAGGCGGAGCCGTTTGCGGAGGCACCTCTGCCTGAGACGGAAACCGGGCCGCCGGAGGTGGATCTGGAGCAGTTGAAACGGTTCTGGTCACACCCTGTCCGTTTTTTTCTCCATGAACGTCTTGGCGTGAATCTCCGGGCAGAGGATACGCTCCTGCCGGAGAATGAACCGTTTGACCTGGATCACCTGGAACACTACGCATTGATCAGCCGTCTGGTGCGGGAGCCTGCCGAAAATCGGGACAGCGCGAACTGGCTGGCCAGGCTGCGGGCGGAAGGTGTCCTGCCCCACGGCGGCTTTGGTGATACTGTTCTGCGGGAAGCCAGACAGGTTGCCGATGCCCTTGAAGAGCGGTTTGCAGGTCTGTTAGCCGGGCCCCGGGACAGGATCGAGTTTGAGTTGCCGGTTGGTCAGGATATTTTGCGCGGGCTGCTGGATAGCCTGTATGCAGGGGGGTGTGTCCGTTTCCGTCCGGCCCGGCTCAAGGGCAGGGATATGATCCGGTTATGGATTGACCACCTGGTTTTGAACTGTCTGGCCCCGGCCGGTGTCGAACCGGTCAGTCATCATGTGGCCAGGGACAAGACCCTTTGCCTTGGCCCGGTCGGGTCTCCGGCCGAGAAGCTTGAATTTCTTCTGCATCACTACCGGCGCGGGTTGCGGCAGCCGCTTCATTTTTTTCCGGAGACCTCCCGGGCCTGGGCCGAGGCAAAGGAGGACAGGCGCGAGGCCCGGGCCTATGCCTCCTGGAACGGTGGCTATAAAAGACGTGGCGAGGCCGAGGACAGCGCCTACGCTGTTGGTCTGCGCGGCCGGGATCCCCTGGATGATTCCTTCAGAAAACTCGCGGCCGGAGTGTTCGGGCCGTTGTTGAGCTGCCGGGAGAGTTGAATGCTGCCCTTTAATCCGTTGACATCTCCCCTGGCCGGTCAGCTCCTGATCGAGGCCAGCGCCGGTACCGGCAAGACCTGGTCCATTGCCCTGCTCTACCTGCGCCTGCTCCTGGAACGGAACCTGGAGGTGGACGAAATTCTGGTGGTTACCTTTACCAACGCGGCCACCGGTGAACTGCGCGATCGGATCAGGACCCGGATCCGGGAGCTGATTGATTTTCTGGAACAGCCCGGTTCAGCCGCGGCAGAGCCGGTTTTCAAGGAGCTTGGGGCGGGGCTGGCGGACCGCGACCAGGCCTTGCAGAGGCTGCGCGACAGCCTGACCCGGATGGATGAGGCCGCTGTCTTCACGATCCACGGGTTTTGTCAGCGGATGCTGCAGGAGCACGCCTTTGAGTCAAACCTTCCCTTTGGGGTGGAATTTATTGAAAGTGAAGAACTGCTGCGTACCAGGATCATGGAGGATTACTGGCGGCAGCGGTTTTATCCGGTATCCCCGGCAGAGGCTGCCTGGGCCCGGAAGACCTGGGAAGGGCCCGGGGGACTGATGAGCGGGCTGCACGTCCTGATGACCCGGCCCCGGGCCGAGCTTGTGCCGGATGTGCCCGAGACGGATGTCCGGGCCGCCCTGAAGCGGGCCGGCACGCTCTGGCGGGAGGTCTGCGGGCACTGGGCGCGCGGGGAAGACGAGATAACCCGGATCCTGGAGGAGGATCCCTGCCTGAGCCGCAGTAAGGACAATTACGGCCCGGTTCCCCTGGGGGAGATCCTGACGGGGATGGCCGAACTGGCAGGCGGCGACGAGATGCCCTGGCTTTTGCCCGCAAGGGTGGAACTGCTTGCCGCCTCGAAGATGGCTACCAGGCTGAAAGGGAAAAAAATGCGCCCGGGCATCCGTTTTTTGAGCTGTTTGACCGTTTTTACCTGAGCCATGGCGAGGCCCTGCGCATGGTCCGGATCCGGACCATGACCGACGCGGCTCAGTTCCTGCAAACAGAGCTGGCGCGCCGCAAAGAACAGCAGGCCCAGATGTACTTCAACGACCTGCTGACCAGGCTGTATTCCGCCCTGGCCGGCCCGGACGGGGATCGGCTCCGCCGGTGTATCCGCCGGCGGTTCAGGGTCGCCCTGGTGGATGAGTTTCAGGACACTGATCCGGTCCAGTACCGGATTTTCCATACCCTGTTCGGCCGCGATGGTGATGATGCCGGCCTTTTTATGATAGGTGATCCCAAGCAGTCTGTGTATTCGTTCCGGGGGGCGGACATCTTTGCCTATATCCGGGCGGCCCGGGATACGGCGGAGGACCTGTCCTTTACCATGGATACCAATTACCGGGCCGCTTCAGCAATGGTGGCGGCAGTGAACCGCCTCTTTGCGCGGCCCGGGTCCTTTGTCTTTGCCGGAGAGATCGATTTCTACCCGGTCCGGGCCCGGAAGGACGCGGATGCGAGGGTCTTGACGATCAACGGAACAAAGCCCGCTCCCCTGCAGATTCAGCTCCTGTCCGCGGACCGGGACGCGACTCCCGGTAAAAATACAATTGCCAGCGAAAACGCGGGCCGGGCCGCGGCGGCCTGGAGCGCCCGGGAGATCGCCTCCTTGCTCGAACAGGGGCGGACCGGCAGGGCCAGGATCGGCGGGGAAAACCTTGCCGGCGGCGATATTGCCGTCCTGGTCCGTACCCACCGGGAGGCGGACCAGGTGCGCCGGGAACTGCAACGCTTGAACATCGCCTCGGTCTCTTACAGCCGTGATTCGGTCTTTGGGAGCAGGGAAGCAGAACAGGTGTACAGGACACTGGCGGCCGTGCTCAATATAAACGATGAGTCCCTGGTCAGAAACGCCCTGGCCATGGAGATATTCGGCCTTACCGCGGCTGAACTGGACGCTGCCCTGCGGGACAGGACGGCCTGGGCCGCTTTACTGGCCGAACTTGAAGAGTACGGACGCCTCTTGAAAAACGCGGGACTGACCGGGATGTTCCATCGCCTGTTCGCCCAACGGAACGTGGTGCGTCGTTTTGCCGGTCTGCCGGGTGGCGAGCGCTTTCTGACCAACCTCCTCCACCTGGTTGAGCTGCTCCAGGAGGCCTCTGCCCGGCTGAGCGGAGATGACCTGCTCTGCTGGTTCTGGGAGCAGATGGCCCGGCCCGATCCGGAGGCGTCCAGCCAGCAGCTGCGGCTGGAAAGTGATGAGAACCTGGTCAGGATAGTGACTATCCACAAGGCCAAGGGGCTGGAGTACCCGGTCGTCTTTCTGCCCTTTCTCTGGAAAGCCCGGTTGACCGATGCCAGGAAGCCTTTTGCCTGTCATGTCCCGCGTAACGGTGAGTATCGACTGGTGGTGGATCTCGGCACCGATGATCCCGAACTCCATGACCGGGCCGAGAAGGAGCGACTGGCCGAGGATCTGCGGTTGCTCTATGTCGCCCTGACCCGGGCCCGTTACTGCTGTTATGTTACCTGGGGGCCGGTCAGCAAGATGGAGAATTCCGCCCTGGCCTGGCTCCTGCACCGGGACGAGGACAGCGGCGAGATAAAGGGATTATCCGAGGAGGTGGTGAAGGAGGATCTGGAGGCGCTGAACCGGGAGCAGACCCTGGTTTCCTTTGTGCCCCGCCTTCCCGCGGAGGAATCCGCTACACCGCTGACAAGGGCGTATCCCCCTGGTTTGCAGGTGCGCAGGTTCAGTGGCCGGATTGATACCTCCTGGGTAGTGACCAGCTATTCCGGCTTGAGCGCTGCCGGCACAGGTGTTGATCATGATGCGATTTTCCCGACAGAACGGCCAGTCTCTGACCGGGACCTGTCTCCGTTTACCTTTCCCCGGGGCGCGGCCGCCGGAAATTTCCTGCACGGGTTGCTTGAAAATTTTGATTGCGTCAACACCGGTGATGACGCGCTCGGGGACCTGGTGAAAGATCACCTCCGCCGGAGCGGGTTCGCGCCAAAGTGGATGCCGGTTCTGAAAGCCTGGTTGCGGGATATTGTCAACACCCCCCTGGACGAGGCCGGAACAATGCGGCTCGCACAGGTCGGCCCGGGTGACCGGCAGGTGGAGATGGGTTTTTATTTCGCCCTGCGGGATTTTGATCCGGCCCGGTTCAACGGTATCCTGCGCAGTATTGCTGTTGAGCCGGTGGCCATGGCGCCGGAGCGGCTGCAGGGGTTGATGAAGGGGTATATCGACCTGGTGTTTCGCCACAACGGGAAATACCATATCCTTGATTACAAGTCCAACTACCTGGGACCGGAGTATGACTTTTATACACAGCCCCGCCTGGAGGCGGCCATGCGGGAACATCGCTATGATCTGCAGTACCTGATTTACACCGTGGCCCTGCATCGGTATCTCAGGTTCAGGATGCAAGAGTATGACTATGATCGTAGCCTGGGCGGGGTTTTTTATCTGTTTCTCCGGGGCATGCGGCCGGAGCCGGGCTCGACCACGGGTGTCTGGTTCACCGAGCCGCCGCGTGAGTTGATTGAAGAACTGGATCAATGCTTTGGCGCTGGAGGTCCGATATGATGCGCTCACTGCTGGACCTGGCCGTCAGGCAAAACCTGCTGCGCCCCGTGGATATGTATGGTGCCCTGACCCTGGAGCGCTGGAACGGCGAGGAATCGCCTGAGCTCCTTCTGGCCGCGGCCCTGGCCAGTCGGGCGGTCGGCGAGGGCCATATCTGTCTGCCTCTGGGCGAGGTGGCGTCCGCGCCGGTTTTTGGACCGGAACTCTCCGAAATCGCTCCGGATCGCTCCTCCTGGCGATCTGCTCTCCTGGCCACACGGGTGGTGGGCCGTCCGGGCGAGGCCGCTCCGCTGATCCTGGATCAGGCCGACCGGCTTTATCTGGCCCGCCACTATGCCTGTGAGCGGCTGATCAGCGATGACCTGCTCCAGAGAAGCCTCTGTGACACGGAAGAAGACCTTGCCCGGGCCGCTTCTCTCCTGGATATCCTCTTTGATGACGCCAACAGCGACCAGAAACTGGCTGCCGCCGCCGCGGTCGTGCAACGGTTCCTGGTGATTTCCGGAGGACCCGGCACCGGCAAGACCCATACCGTTGCCCGAATCCTGGCCCTCTTGCAGAGCCTTGCCGGGGGCGGGTTACGGATCGGTCTTGCCGCTCCCACGGGTCGTGCTGCGGTTCGTCTGCATGAAGCCATTGTCCTGGCCCGGCAGACCCTGCCGGAAGAATTTGCCGCGCTGGTGCCCGATACGACTCATACCCTGCACCGACTCCTTGGGCTTGATCCCGGCAGCGGCGCCTGCAGGTTTAACAGAGACAATCCCCTGCAGCTCGATCTCCTGGTCGTGGATGAGGCCTCCATGGTTGACGTGCCGATGATGGCCGGGTTGCTTGAAGCATTGCCTGACCAGGCGCGCCTGATCCTGCTCGGCGACAGGGACCAGTTGACCTCGGTTGAGGCGGGCAGTCTGTTTGGCGATCTCTGTGGTGATCTTGACCGGGAGTGGTCTGCGCCGTTTTGCGACCGGCTTGGCCTGGTGAGCGGCATGCCCCTGGCGCCAAAGAAGGAGAAACGCTGGTTCGGCGACTCCGTGGTCCTGCTGCAAAAAAGCTATCGCTTCAGTCCCGGGAGCGGTATCGGCGCCCTGGCTGCCGCGGTAAACGCGGGCGGCAGCGGAGCCGTGCGGGAGAACCTGGTCCGGGGCTACCCCGACCTGGACTGGATTGAGCCGGTTGAAAATGATTTCGCGACCTGGATTCAAGAGCGTCTCGCAAGGGGCCTGCGCCCCTGTTTGGATGCAGAAGGCCCCGGGGAAGCCCTGGCGGCCCTGGCCGGATTTCGTGTTCTTTGCGCGGTGCGGGAGGGGCGGAGCGGGGTGGCCGGAATAAATCACCTGGTGGAGGCTATGCTTGCCCGCAGGGGCCGAATCGGTCAGGGCGAGCTCTGGTACCGGGGGCGGCCGGTCATGGTGCGAAGAAATCACTATGGCCTGCAACTTTTTAACGGTGACATCGGAGTTGCCTGGCCGGACCGGGAGGGTCATATGCAGATATGGTTTAATCGGCCGGACGGTTCACTTGAACCGATAGCTCCGGCCCGGCTGCCGGACCACGAGACCGCCTACGCCACCACGGTCCACAAGGCGCAGGGCTCTGAGTTTGATGAGGTCCTGTTTGTCCTGCCCCTGGAGGACAGCCGGGTTTTAAGCCGCGAGTTGATCTATACGGGGATCACCAGGGCCCGAAAGCAATTGACTCTGTACGGGGATTCGGGTCTGCTGGCAGAGAGTATCGGTCGCCGGGTGGTGCGCTACTCGGGACTGGCCGAGCGTCTGGGCCTCAAAGATTCGTAAATTGTCGGGAAACAGCGTGATGGAACTGAGAAAACTGGAAGTATTCTGCCGGGTGGTTGAACTGAAAAGCTTTACCCGGGCGGCTGAGGCTGCTCTGCTGTCGCAACCAACGGTCAGCGAACATATCCGCAGCCTTGAAGAGGAGCTGGGGTGGAAACTCCTTGACCGGATGGGGCGCCAGGTGGAACCGACCCCGGCCGGCCGCCTGCTGTACGGTTACGCGGTTAAGATCCTGCGGCTGCAGGAGAGCGCGATCCAGGCGTTCGAACAGTACGGCGGCCGGGTGAGCGGTCGCATCATGCTGGGGGCCGGAACGATTCCCGGCACCTATATCCTGCCGGAGCTGATCGGCAGGTTTCGGCATCGATATCCTGCCATCCGGGCCACCCTCAAGATTGCCGGCTCGCACACGATTGCCGGCGAGGTGCTGGCCGGCCGGCTGGAGATAGGGGTCGTCGGGGCCCGCTGGAACGAAAGAGGGCTTGAATGGCAGGAGCGTTTTACCGACCGGCTCACCTTGATCGTTCATGCCGACCATCCCTGGGCCGGCCGGGACAAAATCCATCCGGAGGAGTTACCCGGTGAACCGTTTATCCTCCGTGAGAGCGAATCAGGAACCCGCAGGGTCATTGATCAGGCGCTGGAACGCTGCGGGGTCATGCCGTCAACCCTGTCCGAAGTGGTCGAGATCGGTTCCAGCGCGGGGGTGATTGAGGCGGTCCGCTCCGCTCTCGGGATAGCCCTGGTCTCAACCAGAGCTGTGGAGCGGGATGTGGATTGCGGCGCTCTGGTCACCCTTCCCCTTGAGGGGATGGAGCTGACCAGACCCTTTTATCTGGTCAGGCGGAGGAACAGGGAGCTGTCACCGGCAGCGTCGGTGTTCTGGGAGTTTTTGCAACGGGAGTAAGGCGCTTCCACGGCGAGGTGAAATCGTCGTAACTGGTCACAGGGCACCTCGCTTTTGAACGACCGGTCCGGCTTGCGGAGCAATCAGTACGCTGCGCCGAACTGCCTGTCCAAAATCAAGGCGCTCTGTAACCGCTTACGGCTTGCCGGCACCCGGGTGTTGGTGGACGGGTCACGCTTTTTGATGCGATTCATCCTGCAGGATCCGCTTTAACCGTTTATCCTGCAGGGGTTTGGTAAACCGGACGCCGATATGAAATGGCGGCAGGCCCGGCTCGGATTTTTTGTCCAGCCAGACAGGGCGGACCGGCAGGATAATGGTTTCTCCGGATTCCAGGCAGTTGAAAACAATGTTCATTTGCAGCGTGTCGGATTCCATGGGGCCGAAGGCAAGATGGATGGCGCCGAACATGATCTTGTCCAGGGCAATGCTCGCGCCGTTTGCGGAGAGGTTGGTCAGGTAGCCGCTGAAAACCGGGGAAATGGACGGTCCGTCAGGTCCCCGGGAGAGGTAGACGCCGATCGACACCGTTTTGCAATGACGTTTTTCCCGGCGTCGTTTGTTGTCGGTCATGGCGCGCTACCGGTATTTCCGCCGGATGGCGCGTAAAATATCCGTGATCTGGAAAAAGGCTTCAACCACTTCCGGATCAAAATGGGTGCCGGAGTTTTCCCGGATAATGCGATAGGCCTCTTCGTCGTCAAAGGCGTCCTTGTAGGACCGCCTGCTGCACAAGGCGTCATACACGTCGGCCAGAGCCGTGATGCGGGCCGGCAGAGGTATCTCGTCGCCTTTTTTCTGTTTTTCATTCGGCCCGCAATCCGGGTCAGGGGCGAGCCCGGAGGCACGGCCCGGGTAACCGCCGCCGTCCCATTTTTCATGGTGGTTCAGGGCGATTTCCAGGCTCATCCGGTCAAGCTCCGAGGTAATGGAGTTGAACAGCTTGGCGCCGTACAGGGTGTGCTTTTTGATCTCTTCAAACTCCTCGTCGGTCAGTTTGCCGGGTTTCTTGAGGATAGAATCCGGAATGCCGACCTTGCCCACGTCATGGAGCATGGCGGCCAGCCGGATGAGGTCGCGCATGGACTTGATCTCCTTTTCATCGAGGCCCCTGTTCAGGGCCCAGCGCTCGTAGATTTCGGCGGCATAGGCTCCCACCCGCTGAACATGGGCGCCGGTTTCCGTGGGGTCACGGAGCTCGGCCATGGACATCATCCGCAGGATCAGTTCACGGTTCATGATGCCCCGCTCTATGGTGACTGCGGCGTTGTTGGCAAAGAAGGAGACAAACATCTGGCTGCGTTCATCAAACGGCACAACCCTGTT